>JAFEGV010000020.1 GCA_018239665.1 Verrucomicrobiota bacterium
ATGTTGGTAAACATGAGTTCGTCGCCTGAACGCCAAGCTTGCAAATGCTCATCGAAAAAGCTCTCAAACCCCTATAAGCGAGGTTTTAGTACAGCTTCTTAGAGCCTGTCTGCGGATTAGGTTATTTTGATTTTTGATGGATTTTTTCGCAGCTTTGGATTCAATTTCGAAGGACATAGTTAAATTTACTTGGCCAAGGAATTGAATCCAAAGCTGCGAAAAAAGGCGCAAAAAGCAATTAACAAAATTCGCAGACAGACTCTTAATCTACGAATACCAAAGTTGAGATCGCTGAAGGGTTCAGCGATCTCTTCTTGAATTATGAATTGAGCGTCCTTTGTTTTTTCTTTTCCCGTCCATCTTCAGGCGGGTTAATGGTCAGTTCAACTGCATCGATATGGCGCAGGACGTGCGCGAACAGTTGATCTTTTTCCGGCGCTAGTTCGCTCTCTACCGGACCGTCTTGCGTGTTGTAAAGTTCCCAGACTTTGCTGCTGACATCTTCTTGTTGATCCGGATTAAGGGCTTCCAATCGATCGCAACAGACTTCTTTGAGACATTCTGCGAGAAGATCGCGCGGAAGTTCTTCCGGTAAAGCAGTCGAAGAACTGGAGCATTCTTGCTCCGTCAGTTCTTGAATCTTGGACAGGATCGCCTGTTGCAAAGAAGGGTCTAGGCAAGAAAAAGCTTCTTGGACCTCGTCAAAGGATTGTCCGCACCCAACTGCTTGGACCAGCTTTGCAAAACTGCTCGAGCACGAATAGCTGTAGAATTCTCGAAACCGAGCTAAAATGGTTGCAAAGCTATTGTCTGATAATAGTTCTTCTTCCAAACAAGGTTTGGAGAACTGCTCGAGTTCGCTGTCAGTCATGAAGACGATGGGGTTTCCAGAAATGTAAAGTCCGATCAAGCTGGGCATTGTCATCACTGTCTGGGGAACAAGGGAAATCAAATTGCACTCGATTCCAAGCATTCTCAAATTGGGCAAATGACAGATAGGTTCAGGGAAAACCTGGAAGCCGTTATCGGAGAGTTCGAGCCACTCCAAGGTTTGCAATTGAGCAAATGCGTTTGGAAGGGCGGATAGCTCATTTTGAGGCAGCTCCAGCCTGCGCAGTTTCGGTAAATTTCCGATGCTATCGGGAATGGTTTTAAGACAGTTGTCCGATAGGTCCAGTTTGGTCAAGTTCACCAATTTTTCAATCTCATCGGGAAGAGATTGAATGCTGTTTTCGCCTAGCTCAAGGAAAGAAAGAGATTCCGCTTCGCAAAGCGCTATGGGAACCTGCGTCAGAGCGTTAGCTGTCAGATCGAGAGCTTCTAAACGTTTTAGATTTCCGATTGAATCTGGGATCTCTTCAAGCAGATTGTAACAAGCGTAAAGCTTTTGCAATCGATGGAGGTTGCCGATGGACTCGGGAAGAGTTCGGATCTCATTTTCATTGAGCGTAAGTGTTCTCAAGCCTCTGAATAGGCCGATCTCCGGAGGAAGAGCTTTAAGCTGAAGGCAGTTCAAATCCAAATGTTCAATTTGTTGGACCAGATGAGAGTTGTTGGGATCGTTTAACCAGGCCCGGATCTCTTCATGCCCGATAGGGTGATCGATCTCGTCAAATGCGTCGAGGTCTTCAAACTCTTCGAGCAATCTTTCTTCCCATATTGTTTCCAATGCGGCATTTTCATAGTGCATTTGCAAGCGGCTTTGTAAGACGGACAAGTGGAGGGACTGGACCATCCATTGTTCATCGGGTCTGAATAATTGATGGAAACGGGTATTGATCAGGCCTATAAAGCTTTTGAATAGAAGATCGACCTGATGGACAAGTTCGCCTTGAACTGGAATTGCTCTTTCAATGTTGCGCATGGCCTGGCCAATGTCTAGATGGCCGCGGGGAGGGTTGTCCCTTAATTTTTGCCAGGCTTTAAATTTCTCCGTGTTAGCGAGGTTTCTAACCTCGCTCGTGGCAAATTGATTTTGTTGGTGCACTAGGGTTGCCGCAGCTAGGCTTCCAAGAGTTGGCGATTGCAAAGGTTTGGTCATTTTCTATTCTTATCATTTTTTAAAAAGTCTGCGAAGTTTCTTCCAGCTTATTAAAAAAGTCAACTTGAACGATTTTTTACTTATTTTTGCACACTTTAAAATTCTGTCTGCAACTTCTTATGCCATAGAGTAACAGCTGAAATTTAAAATTGATTAAAATGCCAGCAAGCCTGATATCTAGCATTTAGAGCAGGCCAGCAGAAGGTCGTCAATCAATGGCAAAACAGTCAGGAAGTGAAAAGACTACGGTCGTCCAGCTGCATAAAGGGACCTTAAAGCGAGTACTTGGCATATTCGACCTCTTTGCGATCGGTTATGGGGACTTGGGCTCATCGATCTACTACGCCTTGGGGATCACTGCGCTTTTTGCGTTGGGCGCAACGCCGATATCTCTGGGGATGGCCGGACTTGTGTTCGTCTGCACAGCGCTCACCTATGCGGAAATGACCTCGACTTTTCATGAGTCGGGAGGGTCTGCAAGCTTTGCCCGCCATGCGTTCAATGACCTGATCTCCTTTATTGCAGGCTGGGGGCTTCTTCTCGATTACATCGTTACGATTGCGATCTCAGCTTTTGCGGTCGGGCCTTATTTGTCATTTTTCTATGCTCCTCTTCAGAATCCTGGAGTTCAAATTGCCTTTTCGATCAGTTTGGTCTGCATCCTCTTTTTGATGAACGTATTTGGAGTGAAGCAATCGACCCGGATCAGTTTGCTGCTGACGACGTTCACGATATTGATCCAAGCCATTGTGATCACGATCGGGTTCAGCACCATTTTAGATCTTTCTACGATAGTGGAGCATATGCGGATCGGCATTCCAAATGTCGATTGGTCCCCATCATGGAGCGATTTCATTAAAGGGACTGCCATGGCGATGGTGGCTTACACAGGGATAGAGTCGATCGCTCAGCTTGCAGCGGAGGCTCAGAAGCCCGCTAGAACTGTTCCTCGCGCGATCATTTTAACGATGTTCGTTTTGATTGCTGTCTATCTCGGTCTTTCGATCACGGCCTTGTCTGCGATCACTCCTCATGATTTAGGAACTAAATATATCCTAAATCCCGTTGCAGGCATTGTCGAAGCATTGCCTCTTGGCAAGAATTTTCTCCTTCCTTGCATTTCTGTCCTGGCAGCGGTTGTTTTGACAGTCGCCGCTAATGCCGGTCTGATCGGCTCTTCCAGGTTATCGTTCAACATGGGAGAATATTATCAGCTGCCCCGGATCTTTTACCGGTTGCAGCCGCGGTTCCGCACGCCGATCGTCTCCCTTGCATTTTTTGCCGGCGTGGCGAGCTTCATCATATTGGCAAGCCGCGGCAACCTCGACTTTTTAGCCGATTTGTACAACTTTGGCGCGATGCTTGCCTTCACGTCGGCGCATTTGTCCCTTTTGGTCCTGAGGATAAAAAAACCTCATCTCAAGCGGCCCTTCAAGATCCCGTTCAATATCAAATTTCGAAGTTTTGAGCTTCCCGTGACGGCGATCATCGGATGCATGGCCACGATCAGCGTGTGGTTCCTTGTCGTGATCACAAAGCGGGATGGGCGCTACTTAGGATTGGCGTGGATGGCCCTTGGAATGGCGATGTACTTCTATTACCGGAGGGCGAAGAAGATGAAGCCTACCGGACATGTGGCGATCGAACAGATCAAGGTCCCCGGCTATAAACCGATGAATGTGCGGAAGATCTTAGTGCCGACGCGCGGAGGAATGCAAACGGAAACGGTGCAGATGGCCTGCGAGGTCGCTAAAGCCCATGGGGCCAAAGTGACAGCTGTGCAGGTAATTGAGATCGCTGCCTCGTTGCCGCTAGACATTAACACCCCGCATCGGATTGCAGCCGCAGAGGCCGTCTTAAAAAGGGCGGAGGCAATTGCTCAAGACTTGAACGTCGAGATTGAATTAAAGCTCGTCCGTTCCCGTTCGATCCCCGATACGATTTTGGAGCTGCTTCAAAAGGGCAGGTACGATCTGTTAGTCTTAGGAGCTATGAAATCCTCTCGAGAAGCTCAAAATAAGGGATTGGGAACGATTACCGAAAGGATCCTTAAGGAAGCTCCATGCCGCGTCTGGGTATGCGCCAGCGAGGCTGAGCGCATTCTTAGAAGATAGAGAAAACAGTCGCAAAGAACATAGAAGCGGCCCTGTCCATCTCATCAGGTTCTTGGTTATTATTTCTGGACCTGGCGGTTTGCTCTAAATACTAATGAATACAGCACGATGCCTACTAAGATGGATTGAACAGTGAAAACAGATACAAGCGGGACCTGATTTTTTTCTGAGAATAATGTCATCAAGGATGAGCCAATCGTTCCGCCTATAAAGGCAAATAATCCCCACAGGGCGCTAGCGCTGCCGGCAAGAGGCGGAAAAATTTTCAAGCAGCCTGCGATGCAGTTCGTAAAAATAAGGCCGATCCCAAAAAAGAACAGCAGTTGCAAGGCAACGATTGCAAACACAGTCATGATCCCCATTAAAGCGACGGTCAGCATCGCAAAAGCGACAAGGCATATGCAAAGGACTCCGATGCTCATGATGTTTTTTTGGCTCAATCGATGGGTGAGAAAGATGTTCAAATAGGATCCCATCATATATCCAGAGGAGATCAACAAGAGCATCCATCCTAATGAAATTGCAGAGAGATCAAGGCGGACTTGCAACAGGAAAGGCCCGACTGCATAAAAGCAACTAAAAGCGCCAAATAAGATCATATCTGTTGTTACATAGCCGAGAAAGGCTTGGTTGCTAAGGAGGGTCTTATAGTTTTTCCAAATGGTCTTGGGATGGATGGAATGAATTTCCGAAGGGTCTTTGGTTTCAGGAAGAAAAAAATAGATCAATAAGAACTCAATGCAAACAATTCCTGCTAAAAACAGAAAGTTCGTCCTCCATCCAAAGAAATCCTCGATATACCCTCCTAAAACAGGAGCGACGATAGGAGGGATCACCCATACCATTCCCAGATAAGGCGTTTTCTTTTCAAGCTCAGGGCCCGGATAAAGATCGCGCAATATGGCCCTGCAGAGCACATTGGCGGAACTAATTCCCGCTCCTTGGATAAACCGTGTGGCCAAAACCCAAGCAATGGTAGGGGCTATGTAAGTCCCAAGGCTTCCTGCGATAAAAATGATCATGCCGCATAGAAGCACTTTGCGCCTGCCAAATCGATCGGAAAGAGGGCCATAGATCAGCTGGGTAAAGCCATAGCTGATGAGATAAAATGTCAATGTCAGCTGGATCATGCTTGCGCTTGTATTCAGTTGCTTTTCCATCGAAGCAAATGAAGGCAAATAGATGTCGATGGCAAATTGCCCAAAAGTGACCAGTGACAAGGCTAATACGGTGATCCAAAACTTGTTCCGAAGGCGCATGTCCGCTCGTAATTTGATCTTTTAGGGTTCCGACGAAATCTCAAAACTTGACTTTCGATTTCGCAGGTTTCCTATGTTTTTAAAATGCCTACACCCCTCCTAATTAGTCAATGGGTGCTTGATGCAAGAGGTCTAATGCGGTTGAAAAAGGATCAGATGTTTTCTTACGCTTATTTAGGAAAGTGGCAGGCTGCGATGTGTCCCGGTGCGACTTGTTTCAGTTCGGGCTTTTCCTCATGGCAGACCGATTGGGCATGGGGGCATCGGGACGCAAAGGGACAACCCTTGGCAATTTTTAAGGGGCTCGGCAGCTCGCCTTTGAGAGGAGCTCTTGCCCTTTGACGTTCGATGACCGGATCGGGAATGGAGATCGAAGAGAGGAGCGCCTGCGTGTAGGGGTGCTGAGGACGGCTGTAGAGCTCTTCCGCGGTGGCCAGTTCAACGAGGTGGCCAAGGTACATGACGGCAACCCGGTCGGAGATGTATTTCACCATGGCCAGGTCATGCGCAATGAATAGGTAGGTCAGCCCCATTTCTTTCTGCAGGTTTTTGAGCAGGTTGACGATCTGCGCTTGGACCGAAACGTCAAGCGCAGAGATCGGTTCGTCACAGACGATGAAGCGGGGCTTGACGGCGAGCGCGCGCGCAATGCCGATCCGCTGTCTCTGCCCGCCGCTGAACTCGTGGGGAAAACGTGAAAGGGACGTTTTGCTCAAGCCCACCATATCGAGCAGTTGGGCGACCATTTGAGGGATTTGAGATTCTTCGGCAAGGTTGTGGATCCGCAGAGGTTCCGCGATGATCTCTTGGGCTGTCATCCGGGGATTCAAAGAAGCGTAAGGGTCTTGAAAGATGATCTGCGCTTGCCTTCGGAAGTGGAAGATCTCATGGGCATTGAAACTAAGGACGTTCTTCCCATCGAAGAGCACGTGGCCCGACGATGGCTCCTCGAGCCGCAGCAGACAACGGCCGGTGGTGGACTTGCCGCAGCCGCTCTCTCCGACAAGGCCGAGTGTCTCTCCGGGAAAGATCTGAAACGAGATGGTGTTGACTGCAGTGAGCAGCTGTTTGGAAACCGAGTAGGTTTTTTTCAAGTCTTTAATCTCGAGAAGAGGGACATTGTTGTTCATCGGTTCATTCGGGGGTCGTGTTTAAAACAGGCGCTGTAGTGCTCTTCTCCTAAGTGGAGGAGGGGAGGAGATTGTTCAACGCAGATGCGCATAGCTGCCGGGCACCTTGCGCAAAAGCCGCATCCGGGAAGCGGCAAGCTCAAGTTAGGCGGCGTTCCTTCGATCGGGATCAGAGGTTCGGTCTTGCACTTGTCAAGGCGGGGGATCGCTTGGAGGAGCCGCTGCGTGTAAGGGTGCTGAGGGCTTGCAAAGAGCTGGTCCACGGTTGCCGATTCGACGATCTTTCCGGCATACATTACCAGGACCCTGTCGCAGCATTTGGCGACGACGCTCAAATCGTGGGTGATGAGGACGATGCTGGTCTGGGTTTTGCGTTGGATCTCTTTCATGAGATCGAGGATTTGGGCTTGGATCGTCACGTCGAGGGCCGTTGTCGGTTCGTCGGCAAGGATGAGCTTAGGCTTGCAGGCAAGGGCGATGGCGATCATCACTCGCTGGCGCATCCCGCCGCTCAAGGTGTGGGGATATTCGTTCATCCTCTCTTCAGGATTGGGGATTCCGACCAAGTGGAGCATCTCGATCGCATAGGCCCAGGCCGATTTCCAGGAGACCTCCGGGTAATGGCGCAAGTATCCTTCGACGATCTGCTTGCCGATCCTCATCGTCGGATTGAGCGACGTCATCGGATCTTGGAAGATCATTCCGATCTCTTTGCCTCGGACTTTCTGCATCTGCTTTTCCGAGAAGGTGGCTAAGTTTTGATCTGCATACCAGATCTCGCCGCTCAAATCGGCATAGTGCCTCGGAATGAGCTGGACGAGCGCTTTGGCAGTCGCGCTTTTTCCGCAGCCCGATTCGCCGACTATCCCTAACGTTTCTCCGGGGTGAAGCTCAAATTCGACATTGCGCACAGCGTGGAGCCGTTGCCTTTGCGATAGGAATGAGACATTGAGATTTTTGATCTTAAGAAGCGGAGTGCTCATCGGCGCAACCTCGGATCGAATGCATCGCGCAGCCCATCGCCCAAGAGGTTGAAGCTGAGCATGGTCAGGCTGATGAAGGTTGCCGGGAAAAATAAGCGCCATGGGTAGTAGCGCAGCGCCGAGAGGCCATCATTGGCCATCGTCCCCCAGCTGGCAATAGGCGCTTGGACGCCAAGGCCGAGGAAGCTTAAGAATGCTTCTGCAAAGATCGCGGAAGGGATTGTCAGGGTGACGGTCACAATGATCGGTCCCATCGCATTGGGGATCAGATGGCAAAGCAGGATCCTCTTGCGGGAAGCGCCTAGCGCGATCGCTGCTTTGACGTAGTCGAGCTGCTTGAGCTGGAGGATCTGGCTGCGCACGATCCGGGCCATATTGATCCATCCGGTCAGTGTCAAAGCGAGGATGATCGTAAAAATTCCGGGGCCGATGATCACCATGAGGAGGATCACGACCAAAAGATAAGGGATAGCGTAGAGGATGTCGGCAATCCGCATCATCCACTCTTCCATCTTGCCGCCGACAAAACCGGCAAAAGCGCCGAACATCACGCCGATCACCAGATCGATCAGAGATGCGGTGATCCCGACAAAGAGGGAAATGCGGGCCCCCCACCAGCAGCGTGTGAAAAGGTCCCGTCCAAGTTCGTCGGTGCCGAACCAAAATGTCGAGTTGGGCGGCTCGTTTTTAAGATGGAGTTGCGTTTCGTAATAGGTGTGGTGGGAGAACATAGGCGCAAAGATCGCAAGGGTAAGGAGGATGGATAGCGTGATCAGTCCAAACATTGCCGAGCGGTTGGCCTTGAGTCTTAACCAAGCGTCTTTCCAATAGGAAATAGGAGCAAGAACTTCCTTTTCCTCCACAGAGAGTTGGGCAGCCCGATCAAGAGGTTGAAAAAGAGCTTGGTCTTCCATCAAGATGTTTGCCTCCCATGGCCCTTAATGCGCGGATCGATAAAGCAATATAAGAGGTCGACGATGAAGATGCACAGTAGTAGGATCGCGCTATAAAAAATCGTCGTTCCCATGATGACGGTATAATCGCGGTTGGTAATGCTCATCACGAACCATTGGCCAAGACCGGGGATCCCGAAGATCTTCTCGATCGCAAAGCTGCCCGTCAATACGGCGGCGGTCAGCGGTCCAAGATAGGTCAGAACGGGAAGAAGAGCGTTGCGCATTACGTGCTTGATCAGGATCGCGATCGAATTGAGGCCTTTGGCCTTGGCGGTCTGAATGTAGTCCTGCTGCAGGACCTCGACCATATTGGAACGGGTCAGCCTAGCGATGAACGCCATCGGAAGGGCGGCAAGGGAAATGGCGGGCATGACCGTCTGCGAAAAAGAGCCCCAACGGGCTACGGGTAGCAGGTCGAGCTTCATGGCCAGCAGGTATTGCATAAAAGAGGCCATGATGAAGCTAGGTACGGAGATGCCGATCACAGCGATGACCATTGTCATCTGGTCTTGCCAACGCTGATGCTTGAGCGAAGCGATCGCCCCCAGCGCAATTCCCCCGCAGACAGCTACAAAAAGGGCTTCCATCCCTAGGACAAATGAGACGGGAAATCCCTCCGAGATGATCTGATTGACCGTCCTTCCCTGGTATTTAAAGGAGGGGCCGAGCTCCCAGCTTAAGAGCCCTTTCATGTACTTGGCGTACTGGACATAGAGGGGTTGGTCGAGCCCGTAATGCTTATGCAGGGCCTTTAAAATCTCTTCGGGGATCGCTTTTTCTTGGACGAAAGGGTCTCCGGGAATTGCGTGCATCAGGAAAAAAGTCAAGGTGGAGACGACGAAAAGAGAGGTCAACAGGATGGCCGCTTTTTTCATCAAATACCCTATCATTTGGTCTCCACATAGGCCGTTTTAAAGTCGACGTCGGCTAAATCGGAAAGGTGGACATTTTTAACATACGGTTTTTTCATGTAGGAGCCCGTGTAATAATAGATCGGGGCGATGGGCATGTCTTCGATCAAGAGCTTTTCAGCCTCCATCAGCAAAGCTGTCCTTTCCTGCTGATCGACGGTGAGGTCTGCTTTTTCCAGAAGCTGCGTGAAGCGGGGATTGGTCCATTGGGAATGGTTGTTGCTGCTGGACAGGTACTTGTAGAGCTCCAAAAAGGAGATCGGATCGCGGAAGTTGGCAATCCCTCCCATTCGGGCAACTTGGAACTTATTGTGGCGTATCTCGTCCAAAAAGACCTTCCATTCCTTATTTTCTAATCGGACCCGAATGCCGAACGTGCGGTGCCATTGCTCTTGGATCGCTTGGGCAATTTTATGGTGGGCGCTTGCTGAATTGAAGCTTAAAGTGATCGGGGGGAATTGAGATAGGTTGATGTTGAGCTCTTTTAGCCCCAAGTCGAACTCTCTTCTGGCTTCTTTGAGGTCATGGTCCTGAAAATAGCGGCGGTCTTCCTTCCACATCGTCGGAGGGATCATGGCCATTGCAGGGACCTGGTCCGACTGGGTGATGTTATCGATGATCGCCTTCCGGTTGATGCTGAGAGCAAAAGCCCTTCGGATATGGACGTTGTTAAACGGAAATTCCTTTGTATTGAAGATGTAATAATAGACCCCCGACATCGGATAGGTCGTGACGTTCCCTGTTTTTTTTAGGGTCGTAAGGGCGTCGATCGGCAGGGTCGACATCGGGCTTCCCGCCCAGTCGAGCTCTCCGTTTTCAAACATCGTCAGCTCGGTATTTTCATCCTCGATCAGCGCCAATGAGATCTTTTCTAAGCGGACCTTCTCTTGGTCCCAGTAATTAGCATTTTTTTGAACTTCAATGAAATTATAGTGGCGCCACTCCTTCATTTGAAATGGGCCGTTGCTGACAAATTTTTCGCCGCTATTGTCCGCCCAATCGGGATGCTGCGAGGCGATATGGTCAGGGACTGCAAAAAAGGAATGGGTCGCAGCCAACTGCAGAAAATAGGGGATGCTATGGTCGAGATGGACGATCAGAGTGTGCGCATCGGCCGCTTTGACACCGACAGCGTCTACAGGGCAGCGGTTGAGCTTGGCAGCCTGGCCATTCTTGAGGATAAACAGGTCATTGGCAAACTCGCAGGGAAAAGCCGGTGAGAGCATGGTCTTCCACGTCTTTTCAAAATCGTAGGCTGTGATCGGATGGCCGTCCGACCACTTGGCATCCCGTAGATAGAAGGTGAAAGTCTTATAATCGTCCGAGTGCTCAAAGCGCTCGGCGATCCCGGGGGTCGGCGTGTTGTTCTCATCGAGGCGGACGAGCCCCTCAAAGCACATTTTGATGATCGCGATCGAGGTTGTGTCGGTGGCCTTTCTAAGGTCTAAGGTCGGAGGTTCGCTATGGATGTTCAGCCGGAGTTCTTGCTTAGAGGGTTTTTGATGGGACTGGTCGGAGTTTTGGCATGCGCTTGTCAGCAGCAGCAGGGAAAGGGGAACGAGGAAATTGCAAAACTGCTTGTTCCGAAAAAATTGATGATTTTGAGGCTGTTTGCGAGTGACAGCGTAGCTGTCACGGGTCATTCGACGAGGCCGACCCCTAGTGGGTCGGTTGAGGAGAATGGGCGCGAAGAGCCTCGAAAGGGCAATTTTAACGGGAAAACGAGTTTTGCAATTGCCTCGAAAGCAAAAAGACCACTTCATCAATACCTCATCACTAAAAAAGCCCGATTATAGAAGTTGGGGCATAAAAGTTAAGCAAAAATCATTTGCTTTCTTCCCCTTCGGCGATCTGGGAGCCGGCATCGATCTTGTGGAGTTTGCAGAGCCATTGCCATTCGGTGGTGATGATCGTCTTGAGGTTGGAATGCTTCGGTTTCCAATTGAGAAGCTGTTCTGCTTTTGAGGAATCGGCGACGAGCCGTGGGGGGTCTCCCTCTCGTCGAGGGGAAAGCTCTGTCGGCAATAGGCGCCCGCATACGCGTTTTGTTTCCGAGACCACTTCCTTCACAGAAATTCCATTGCCGGTTCCCAAGTTCATGATGGCGCTAGGCCTGCCGTCAAGCAAATATTGCAAGGCTTTGACGTGGGCGTCGGCAAGGTCGGCGACATGGATATAATCGCGGATTGCAGTGCCATCGGGAGTGTCAAAATCGGTCCCGAGTATTTTAAGGGTCTTTTGCTGCTTTGCGGCCACGCGAAGGGCGATCGGAATGAGATTTTTCGGTTCTTCTCCCCGTTCTCCGATCTCACCGTCGAGGTCGGCGCCTGCGGCGTTGAAGTAGCGCAGCGAAATAAAATGGATCCCGTAGGATTTGTCAAAATCTTTTAGGATCTGCTCGACCATCGCTTTCGTATGGCCGTAAGTGTTGATCGGCTGCACAGGGGTGCTCTCTGTAATGATCGGTGTTTCCGGAATCCCGTAGACGGAAGCTGTGCTGGAGAAGATCACGTTGTGAATGTTCATCTCTTTCAGGGTGTCGAGAAGGACAAGGGACCCGTAGACATTGTTGAAATAGTATTTGGCAGGGTCTTTGACCGACTCTCCGACAGCTTTGAGTCCGGCGAAATGGATGACGGCAATGGGGCTGTATTGGGAAATGACGGCTTTGAGCTTTTCCCGATCTGAAATGTCGCCGACTTCAAGAGGGCCCCATTTGACCAGCTCCTTGTGTCCATTGCAGAGGTTGTCATAGGCGACGGGCAGGTATCCAGCTTGGCGGAGGGCCTTGCATGTTTGGCTGCCGATGTAGCCGGCCCCTCCCGTCACAAGGACGGCCTTGGGCTGCCGAGGGGAATCGGCGCACCAGGCGGATGCGCTTGCATAGAGGATGACGATGAGGCTGAGTAACTTATAACGGCTGAACATATTGATCCTCATAAGTAAGGATGATGCGATTGCTAAAATTTTCTACCACTTTTTTTAATGGTTTTCAAAGGGGATTTTTTTAGGTATACTTTTTGGCATTTCAATAACTCTAGTACAAAAAAATTGAGATAGCTGATAGGCTACTTCGACTAATTTAGGACGCATGTATGAAGAAACCAGTTTTTAACGGGAATAAGATCCACTTTACCAGCCTTGGATGTTCGAGAAACCTCGTCGATACCGAGGTGATGATCGGTATTTTGCTCAAAGCCGGCTATGAGGCGACTCCCGACCTGGCCGAGGCCGATTATTTGATCGTCAATACGTGTGGATTTTTAGCATCTTCTCGGCAAGAGTCGTGCGATACGATCGATGAGATGTTCAAAGAGAAGAAGAAAGGCGCCAAGGTGATCGTCGCAGGATGCATGGTCCAAAAGCACAAGGACGAGCTCAAGGCGAAATTTTCCGATATCCACTACTTTTTGGGCTCGGGCGATGTGGAAAAAGTCCTAGAAGCCATCCAGGCGCCGGTTGCCGGCGAAGCTGTGACGACCGCAAGAAGTTATCTCGAATGGGGCGAAGTGCCTCGCCAATTGTCGACGCCTCAGCATTTCGCCTACTTGAAGATCGCCGAAGGGTGCGCCAAGCAGTGCGCCTTTTGCATCATTCCGAAGATCAAAGGCCCATTGCGCAGCAAGCCCGTCGATAGGGTCGTCAAAGAATTCAACGCGCTGCTCGATCAGGGCGTCCATGAAGTTATTTTAATCGCTCAAGACTTAGGGGACTACGGCAAAGAGCGCAAAGAGGTCCATGGCCTGGAGAACCTCGTGAACGAGCTGCTTAAGTCTCCAAAAGACTTTTGGCTCCGCTTCCTTTACCTCTATCCCGATGAGATCACCGAGGAATTGATCGGCATTATGGAAAAAGATCCGCGGATCTGCCGGTACCTCGATATGCCGATCCAGCATATCAATGACGGGATGCTCAAAGCGATGCGCCGCAAGACTAACCGGGAGCAAATTATCAATATCATCACGACTTTGCGCAAAAAGCTTCCCGGCGTGATCATCCGCACGAGCCTGATGGTCGGTTTCCCAGGCGAGACGGAAGAGCAGTTTGAGGAGATGGTCCAGTTTATCCAAGATTATCCGCTCGACCATATCGGCATTTTCCAATATTCCCGCGAAGAGGAGTCTCCATCCGCCAAAATGCCGGGCCACATTAGCGATGAGGTCAAGAAGGCCCGCTATGAGAAGCTGGCAAAGACTCAGATGAAGATCGTGAAAAAGAGGAACAAGGCCTACATCGGCAAGCGGCTCAAAGTGGTCGTCGAAGGATACCATCCTGAATCGGACTTCCTGATGCGCGGCAGATTTTATGGACAATGCCCTGAAATCGACGGTCAAGTGATCATCAACGATGGAAGAAAGGTGACCGCGTTCGGCAAGTTTTATGAAGTGGAGATCACCGATATCGCCGAATACGATCTAATCGGGAAGGTGATCGGACCGATCGCCTCGGAAGAAAAGAAAGAGAAACCAAAAACTTCAAAACTCCAATTGGCATGAAAAAAGAAGTCGTCCTGAAGCCCGGCAAAGAGAAGTCTCTTTTGAAAAGACACCCTTGGGTCTTTTCCGGCGCGATCGCAAGTCTGCCATCGATTGAAAATGGAGAGGTCCTCTCTGTCTTGAGCTCATCGGGAGAATTTCTTGCCAAAGGGTATTTCCACGGGCAGAACTCGATCTCGGGAAGGGTGCTGACCTTTTCCGATCAACCTGTGGAAGAGGCTATCAATGATGCGATCGACCGCGCAATTGCGCTTCGCAGGGCCTTCTTTGCAGGCCAAGAGACCAATTGTTTCCGTTTGATCAATGCGGAAGGGGATGGGATTCCGGGCCTGATCGTTGATAAGTACGATCGGATCCTGGTGGTCCAGATCAACACATGCGGCATCGAACGGCTTAAAAGTCAAATCGTCCAGATGCTTGTTGAAAAATGCGCTCCGGAGGCGATCTACGAAAAATCCACCTCCTCTGCTAGACGACAGGAAGGACTTGCTGATTCGCAAGGCTGGGTTTACTCCAAACACAGTGGAGAACTGGTCGTTCGGGAAAACGGGGCCCAGTTCCAAATCTCCTTAGAAAAAGGACAGAAAACCGGTTTTTTTCTCGACCAACGGGAGATGCGCAAAAAAATCGAAGAGCTAAGCCGTGGAAAGCGAGTGCTTAACTGCTTTTCCTATAGCGGAGGGTTTTCGATCTATGCCCTGCGCGCAGGGGCTGCCCACGTC
The DNA here is from genome assembly GCA_018239665.1 of Verrucomicrobiota bacterium. Taxonomy (GTDB): domain Bacteria; phylum Chlamydiota; class Chlamydiia; order Chlamydiales; family Rhabdochlamydiaceae; genus Acherontichlamydia. Next base: position 14,613 of record JAFEGV010000020.1, read on the forward strand.
ACAAGCGTCGACTGTAGCGCCGATGCCTTGGCGCTGGCCCATAAAAACACGTCATTGAACCAAATCAATCCCAATATCCATGAGATCGTCGAGGCCGACGTCTTCGATTTTTTGCGAAAAACATCCGATCGCTACGATCTGATCATTCTCGATCCTCCCGCTTTTGCCAAAAAAAGAGGAGATCAGAACTCCGCGTGCGCCGGCTACAAAGAGATCAACAGGCTTGCCTTTGAGCTGTTGAAGAGATGCCCTTCCAATCTTCCTCTTCTGCTTACCTGTTCCTGCTCCCATTTTATCGACGAGGGACTGTTTCAAAATGTCGTTTTCCAAGCTGCAATCGATGCGGGTTCCGACGCTCAGATCTTATCCAAACATATTCAAGCTCCCGACCATCCCATCTCGCTTGCCCACCCTGAAGGAGAGTATCTTAAAAGCTTACTGATCAAAACGTAGTTAACAATGGAGGACAACATGTCTGTAATGCCAACTGGAACAGCTATTTCTTTTGATGAAGATTGGGGAAGTTTTGATGAAGTTTCTAATCCATCCAGCGGTTCTGCGCAGGACTTATCAATGAAATCTGCCGCTTTAGCGCAATTTGAACTTTTGGAGTCTAAAGAATCAACCGGGGAGATGATCGAAAAACCTGGTCCAAGGCAGATGCTTTTTTACAGCACGATCCACATCCTTGCATCGGAAGGATGTTTGGACTTGGCAATACAGACTTTGAATGATGCGGATGTGAAAAAAGTGTGGCAAGGATTTGAAGAGCAGAGAGCGAAAGCCTATACCTATCTGATCGAAAAAATCCTTGAAAAAGGAGTTCACGAGAATGCCAACGCTTTGTATAGTCGCGGTTTAGAAGGGCTTGCCTGGGAAGGCTTTCCTGGCCATCAGGAAACGGCGAAAAAAGTTCTCAATCAAGCAGGTTTTCGCATCGATTAGTCTCAACTTTGGAGGTCGAATGATCAAATTTCGATTTATTGCTCCAAATGGACCCGATTATGCAGCTGAACGGATGCTGCGCTGGGAGGTTTTACGAAAACCTCTCGGCATGCCTCCCGGATCTGAGGGTCTGCCTGAAGATGATCAGAGTCTTCATCTTATTGCCTCGATCGGCAAACAAATCGTCGGATGCGTCTGTTTTTTTCCGGAAACGGAAACGAACGGGCGGATCTTTCAAATGGCTGTCAGCGAAGAGTATCAAGGCCGGGGATTTGGCCGGCAGCTTCTTCAAACGTTAGAACGATCCTTGATCAAAAGGGGAGTTCGCGATGTCTACCTCTATGTGCGCTCAGAATCGGAAGGATTTTACCAGAGGATGGGCTATAACGGGGAAGGGGACCTGATCAAACGTTTCGGCGAGATGTACCGGCTGATGAAGAAGGCTTTTCCCCAGTCATCGCAAGAAGAGATATTTCCCACTTATAAAGAGGCTTGAATTTGAATGAGAGATCGCTTTACAAGCTATACCTTGTTTTCAGTCATCGTTGCTGCGATGGGAGGATTCCTGTTTGGGTACCACACAGGGATCATTTCAGGCGCTCTGATTTTTTTAGCTCCCGCATTCAGTTTGAGCCCGATCGATGAGGGATTTGTCGTCAGCATCATCCTGCTTGGAGCTATAGGCGGCGCTTTAATTTCAGGGACGCTTGCAGACTGGTTGGGGCGTAAGAAAACGATTCTGCTTACCGCTCTGATCTTCATTCTCGGAGCAACGATCATCAGCGTCTCTCAAACCTTTTCTTTCCTCTCAGTCGGACGAGCTGTCACCGGTATTGCCGTCGGCATTATTTCGATGACAGCGCCTCTTTACATTGCCGAAATCTCCCCTCCTCATTACAGGGGGCGTTTTGTATCGCTTAGCCAATTGGCCACGACAATAGGCATCCTGGCTGCTTATGCCGTCAGCTTGTTTTATTCCAAAGAAGGGGAGTGGAGGATGATGTTCGCCGTCGGCGTCATTCCGGCCCTGCTCCAAATTTGGGCGCTCTATTTTATCCCAGAGACGCCTCCATGGCTTTTGGTCAAACACCAGGAAGAAAAAGCGATCGCCGTGATGAAAAAAATCCGGCGCGACCATGAATGGGAAGCGCACCTTTCGGAGATGGAACGGAGCGCTGCGCCTCAAAAAAAGGGAGGGTGGGCAGCCCTTATCCATCCGAAGATCCGCTTTGTTCTGCTCGTCGGCATCCTCCTCAACTGCTTCCAGCAGATCACGGGGATCAACACGGTCATTTATTATGCTCCTAAGATCTTTCAGGCCGCAGGCTTTGGCTCTGCCTTTGGCGCCATTCTAGCGACGTTGGGAATAGGGATCGTCAACGTCATATTTTCGATTGTCGCTGTTTGGCTCCTTGATAAGGTCGGGAGAAGGCCTTTGCTGATCTGGGGTATGATTGGAATGGTGGCTAGCCTGCTTGTGCTCGCCCTAGCATTTTTTACAGAATCGGAACTGATCGATATCATCGCTATCGGGAGCCTGATGACTTATGTCGCATCGTTTGCGATCGGCCTGGGACCGATCCCATCTCTTTTGCTCTCCGAGATCTATCCGTTAAAAGTTCGTGGAAAAGCGATGACGGTCGGTACCATGAGCAACTGGTTCTTCAATTACCTGATCTCTCTGACATTCCTCGATCTGATGCAGCATTTAGGATCTGCTGGGACCTTCTGCCTCTATGCGGCAATCGGCATTGTCGCCCTCTGGTTCTTCTGGCGCTACATCCCTGAAACAAAGGGAAAGAGCTTAGAAGAGATCGAAGCTTCGCTATCTAAGAGAGAGCTGTAAAAGGCTCTCTCTTACTGTCCGAACGGCTTATTTTTTCTTATATCTGTTGCTAGGCAAGTGTCTTGCTGCATAAGAGTCGCCTTTGTGGTCAGCGTGAAACGACGGCCCTGCAGTTCGATACATAAAGCTGGTAGCGGGTGCGATGTGATAGGTTCTTCCTTCTTCTCTTTGCCGACGGCTCATCAAGTGATATTCAACATCTATAGCTTTAAATGTTCTATGTACTTCCTGTTCTTGGACCTCTTGAAAAAGTCGTTTTAAGTCTTGATAGCTCCTATGTGAAAAAGCGTAAGCTTTAGAGGCTACCCCTACTCCAGGATGGATCAATACAGAGTTTTCCGTAGCGTTCAAAGCGCCCGGTATCTCTGCGCTAGGCAGATCAATATCAGGAAATAGTTCCCACACACACAGAGTGAGGTATTCCCATTCTTTAGGCAAAGCTTCGAATACTTTTTTACATTCTTCTCCGAGATGCGAGGAAAGAGATGCTTGATGATCTCCTTCAACGAAACCAAAACGGGCATTGTGCTCAAATACAAAGGCGGTTGCAAACTTTGCCCGTTGTTTTTCCCATTTTTCGATCTCAGCGAGTTTACCTGGAAAATTAGGAGCAATTTCTAATGCTTTCAGGTTTTCCACAGCTTCATCATATCGGGCGATTGTTTGAAGAATCGCTTTTCGATGAAGTAAAAAACAAGCGGAAGCGCCGCGGAGTTTATTGTATGCAATTTGTTCAGATTCAGTTAACGGGATTTGAGCTTTTGTTTTTCTAATTAATTCCATCTTAACCGATTCATCTACTTCATCGCTTAAATTGCTCCATACTTCAATTGGAACATCAGATGCAGGATATGACTCTAGTGTGTCATATTTGATGCCTAAATGCTCCAAGTGTGCGGAAGTCTCTTTCCCAACTTCTGAATTGATGTTTCCGATTACTGTCACATTTGGAAAATAGTCATTGAAAAAGCTAAGCATGTTCTGGGTTTCTCCAATAGTTTCTTCAATTACAACGGTGCTGTATTTGGGCAATCGTCCGATGTCCATGCCTACAGGATTAATGTTATCAGACGTTTGAGAGTTTGCAAACATCATTTGAGGACTTCCCAGATGCTCAGCATCCGTTTCATCCGATCGGAAGACGATCCTGGCTTCTTTTAAGTCTTGGATTGCCGCTTGTTCCCGCGCTCGGATTTGCACGTGCTCAAAATCCTTATTGGCAAAGTTGTGCACCACAAGGTAGCGTTTCGTAGGATCTTTAGGATCGCGCCTTTCGTAGGCGATCAGCGCTTCCTCTGTTTCCAGTGGGACCCATGAGAAATCGCGCAAGTCTTGCCCTGCGCTCCAGAAAGCCGGGTGCTCAAGGTAGAAATGGTTGATCCGGGCATATTCCTTTTGATGGGCTTGATGCGTCGGCATTTCTTCATAGGCCTGCCAGTTGAGGGGTTCATGCGCATCCCATTTTCCTGAGAGTCCGAACTCTGTGCCCATCGCCGACATCCTCGCATGCTGCGGCGAGAAGGCGTTGACAGCAAAGTAGAGCCTGACCTTGGCTTGGATATCCTCTTCGGTATCTATTTCATGGATGATATGTTCGGCAATGTGCCCTCTGTCCTCGATTTTGATCTCATCGTGGCAAAGGTAGGGCCCCATGAACTTCTCTTTAGGAAGGTCGCACATGACTTTCTGGTAACATTGCTTGCTTTGCTTATCCGCTCTATCTTCCGGACTAGACCTTAAGTGCTGAAGAGATTTGCTTCGAGCTTCCATGTTGAAGCGCAAGTCAAATCCTAACCCTTTTCCTGAAGGATCGTCGACAGGCGATGTATCGGAGAAGTCGTGGCGCCAGGAGTTCTCGGCGATGGTCAGAGCGTCCCTTGAATGCGCCAAGCGGTTAAAATCTCGCGCAAATTGGATCCCGCCTCGGTTGAACTGGGTGCCGTCAGGGCCCGGATTCCAGGTGAACTTGTCCCTCCATCTGCTGTAAGAGGTGAAGTGGGCGACCGCATCCACTCGGATGCCGTCAAGGTGGCATTCGTCGAGGAAGAAGCGGGCTGACGAAAGGAGGAAGTTGCGGACATCGTTGCGGTTGAAATTAAAGAGGAGCGTTCCCCAGGAACTGTCCCTGTTGCGGATATCGTCTTCTTCAAAGAACTTTGTCCCATCGAAGTCTCTTAAGCTGCAATCATCGATGACGAAGTGGGCGGGGACGAAGTCGTAAATGACCGAGATCCCGCTTTCGTGCATGATATTGACAAACTCCTGGAAGTCTTTGAGGGAGCCGTTGCGCGAGGTTGGCGCAAAGTACCCTGAGACCTGATATCCCATCGACTCATCGACAAAGTGCTCGCACAGTCCATACAGCTCAACATGGGTAAAGCCCATCTTTTTGCAGTAAGGGCCCAGCTGCTTGGCGATATCGACAAAGTTGACATATTTGTTGTCTGGCTTGAACCAGCTTGGCACGTGGACCTCGTAGATGTTGACAGGGCCGTCTTTTCTGTCTTTCCGCGTTTGCATCCACGCTTGGTCTGTCCATTTGAACTCGTTCGGCGATGCGACCACTTTGCTAGCTTGCCTTTTTTCAGGCTCGAAGCCAAGAGCAAACGGATCATTTTTGCGGACGATTTTTCCTTGTGCGGTTTCGATCTCGTATTGGTAGATCGTCCCTTCCTGGGCTTCTTCGATTAGAGCTTGCCATGACCCGTCTTTCAATTGTTGCATCGGATGGAACTTTTCTAGGCCGTTTGACTCGATGATGACGACTTTGACGCTTTTGGCAGCCGGCGCCATCACGCGGAACTGAACGCCATCCCCTAAAATATGCGGCCCGAACTTCGTATAGAGGTCTGTTTGGAGATGAGCTCCAAAGTAATCTTCTCTTTCAGGAAGCGGCGTTTCATCGATACCGATCATATCGACCGGTTGTGTTTGGCGTACTTTTTTAGCCTCGATCGCTTCTTTGATCGTGACCAGATAGCGGTCGACAGGCGATAGACCGTTTGGAGAAGTGACCCAGCTTAATTGGCGGCCGTCTGTCATCAGTCTTGCGATCATCTCATTTTTTTCCTTATGGCCCAAGCTTGTCCAGAATTCGATCGCTTGCGTCACAGCTTCTCCTGCAACCCGATCTTGATCAGGGGAGTTCCAATCATAGAGGCGCGGATAGGTAAAGCCGTTGAAGCGGGGATGCAATTGGTCCGTTACGATCGTATCGGCAAGGCCTCCTGTTTTGGTTCCGATGGCAGGCGCTCCGAACAACCACCCCTCGCTCTGCACAAGGCCGCAAGGCTCGAAGCAGGAAGGGACCAGGCAGAAGTCTGCCGCAGCCCGGATCAAAGGTCCTAAAGCAGGGATGCCGCGTTCGGCATTGCCGATCTGCATTTTCAAGCTTTGCTGTTCATGCCCTCTGGTGATCCATCCGCATTGGAGTTCTTCAGCTCTTTGGGCCAGATCGTCCAGAATTTCTGTCGCGCCATTAATCTCTTCCGTCCCCATGCAGATGAAATGCCCGCCTTTGGCGTGGGCAGCTTCCATCATCGGCTTGAACTTATCGAGCCCTTTTTGCGAAGCGTCGTATCTTCCGACATAAAGGACCAGAGGGTGATTGATGAAGTCTTCGGGAGTTTTGCAATTCATCGCTTTCAAAGCTTCCGGATAGTGCTTTTGAAACGCTCTAAATAACTGCAGCCGGACCAGCTGCTTATGGGCCACCAGGTCTTTTGTTTGCGGAGAGAAGGAAAGATCAATAGGATCTCCTGTCTCAGGGTCTTTCCACTCTTTAAGGGCCTTGTTGGTCTCAGGGTTCCACAGGTCCGGATTGCTTCCGTTGATGATCCCTTTGAACTTTCCGTCATGGGCGGCTCTGCGCACCCAAGGGCCTATCCCTGAGGTAAGCGGGCCTTCCTGCATCTCATGCGCGAACGTTTCCGATACCGTGACCGATCTGTCGGCAAGCTCGATGGCCTCTAACATCACATTGAGCCCATCGCGTTCGTCTCCGAACATTTTCAGAGTGTCCCTATCTTCAAGACCGTAGACCCCTTGGCATCCGTAGCTGTTGTTATGGACCACAAAGACGTTTGCCGGGAATTTTCCGCAGACCCAGTCATCGAAGTGGCGGTGGGCAAGACGGTCGATCGAATAAGCTGCGTGCCAGTCATTGTAAATAACAGCGTCGTAGTCGTCCCGATGCTCTGCGATATATTCTGCAGCGGCGCTGCCGACGTACGCCATCCTTTCTCTTAAGCCATGCCAAGGCCTTTCCTGATCGGCAAGGTTTCCGTCTTTGTAGATGACGGCACCTGATGCGATCTCGAACATATTTCGCTCGGCATTGGTATCTTCCAGGTACGCCAAGGTCAACCCTTCTTCCTGGAATGTCCAGACGCGGTCTTCTTTCATTTGACCTGCAACCATGTGGCGCAGCGTTGTGGACTGGCCTCGAGCCATTTTCTCTTGGATTTCTTTTGGCAGGCCTGCAAATTTAGGCATCAGGATGGTGACTTCGCATCCTTTGTCCTTAAGCGATTTTGCCATTCCGTAGATCGCTTCGCCAAGGCCGCCGAGCTTCAGTCCATATTTAGAACACTCGTAAGCGACCAAGAGGACCTTCATCCCTTTGGGAAGTTCTTGAACGACGACAGGTTCGCCTTTGACTTGGATGTTTTCAAATGGAACAGGTTTTACTGGAAAAGCATCCTGTTTGAACAAGCGGTTCAGCTTGATCCTCTGCGACATCGCAAAACAGGTGATCCTTCGTTTGCTCGAGTCCAAAGTGCGGATATACGTATCGAGAAGTCCCTCTTTCCCATCTGCGCCGACAAGCGTTTTTCTGATCTCTTCAAAGAGGTCCGGTTCCGACAGTGATTCCCTAGAGCTCTTTAGTTCAATCAGGTGTTTATCTAAATGTTCAGCGATCGGAGCAAGAAGGGACGATCCCAACAGGCTTTGCTGAAGGGTGGTCACAAATGCATGGAAGACAAGAGGAGATGCGCCTTCATCTGCAAGGCACCGCCTTGTCAATCGGAAGAGCTCTTCCGCTTCGCAAAGGGTAAAGCGCGTTTCAATCTGCTCCAACAGGTTCATTCCCGATTCGCTGCTTAAATGGGTCAAAATATCTAAATTCGATAAGGTTCTTTTCTTTCCAATATCTTCAATTTTTTCGCCGATCTGTTCGATCTCTTCCAGTCCGCCCCAGACAGCGAAATAGAGGAACTCTTGGAGATGTTGCGGAAGTTTTCCAAATGCAGCCTGCTTCATTTCCAATGAAGAAGATGGATCTGTCATGACTTGGGCAAAGCTGCGGAACGCCTTGATCGATTTTGGGGACTCGACCTGCTTTTCTTCCAAGAGGGTAAACTGCTCTTCTGCGGCTTGGCGCAGGATGATAAATCCCTCATCATAGGTTTCAGGGGTGTCCCAGGGTGTAACGTATTCTTTTTTGCATTGCTCGATCAGCTTTAGCAGCGTCGCGCGGGCATTGGCCCTGGCGCCTTCGATCGACTTGGCCGAGTTAAGCGGCATGGCGTGGATCTGGATCCTGCCTTGGTGGATGCTCATCATATCCAGAGAGAGCGCATCGAAGCCTGTCAGGGCGATCAATCGGCACAGGTCGCGGGCGCAGCGCTTTTGATCTTCCACGGAAAGCTTGTTAAAGGCGGTCCTGAAATCTTCGCCAACAGCTTTTTTCTCGAGAATGACAAAGAGCGAGGGATGGACTGGTTCTTCAACTCCAGAAGTGGGGATGATGCAGAGTTTGGGCAGATCGATCTGAAGCCCCTCTTTTTCAATCACAGTCTGCAGGATGTCGCTGTACCGTTGGACCTGCTTTCTATCTGCTTTTGTAGTTGCAGCGCTATCCGTAATTTGGAACGTCCACTGAGGAAGAGCTTCATCTTCGAAAACACCCCATTGAACAGAGGTGATCCCCTTTTCTTTTAATTCAGCTGCTTTTGATGGTTCTTTGAAGGAAGGAAGGTTCTTTGCTACTTTGTGGACCAGGTGTTGAAGATCTTCATCTTGGGAAGCTGATGTGATCTCATGTTCCAACAGGGGAAGGTCCGAGTTGAAATGGTGCGTTCCTCCGGGGAAGACTTTTTGATGGAAGACTTGCGCTGACTTGATCGCTTCAGCAGAAAACCGGACCAATTGCTCCGGGTCCTGCGGGATGGCCGGAGCCTTTGCAGCCTGCATCCTTTTCAGATCAATCTTTGGGTGGAAGCATTCTTGACCAGGAACGTATCCGGCATTTCTCTCAAGCCGTTCCATTTGTTCTTTAATGATGGGCAGAAGGGCAGCAGGATTTTCCTCTAAATTAAAATGGTCAACTGCAAGGCTTTCGCAGAGGCGGGACTGGAGGAATTCCAGCAATGCAGGATCTAGCTCTTTAAATTTAGCGTATAGCTCAGTGTGAGGAAGCGAAGTTTGCAGCAGAGGCGATAATTGCTGCTGTTGGCGGAACGCTTGGATTTTGGCATGGAGGCGCTCGGCGATCTTTTCAAGGATCGGCTTGCCGGCCACGTCGCGCAAATCAGCCAGAAGATCGAAATCGATCGGAGCTTGGGTCTTTGCTTGGCCCATCTGATCGGGATAGACCGATCCGATCCATACCAATGCGGGTAAAATTTCTTTTAACTCGGGATCGAGCTCATTGAACTTTTTTGTCATGAAGCTCATGTCATTGAGCTTGTACGGATCTTTTAGGAAGTTCAGGAAGTTTTTGATCTGAGTAAGTTGATGAAACGCTTTTCTTACCTCGATCGGATCAGATTCTTTTAATCCCTCTTGATCGACGTACATCGTGTTGAATTGAAAAGGAGCTGTGGACTCGCTGCCGAGTTCCAGGATGCACTCTTTGCAAACGTTTTCATTCTTGAACGACACAAACATCGAGATATCCCGTTTTTCCAGAACGAGCTTTTCAGCGAACTCAAGGTCGTCTGTTTGAACTTTCGATAATTCCCAAATTTTGTAGCAGAATGCCCGCTTCGCTTCTTTGGGAAGGGACTGAAACTTGTCGATTGCCGTTTGGACAACTTCCGTAGCATGGTTAAATGAGCTCGGATCATTCATCGAAGTGAGGGCGAACAGTTCGAGATCTGCAAGAGCTAATATGGAATGCTGTTTCTCGATTCTTGCTTTGAGGTGTTCTTGGACTTGCTCGACGAGGTTCAATCCATCGTAATTTCTGAAGCGCAGTAAGAGGAAAGGGTCTTGTTTGATCGCGGCTAATCCATTATCGCAGGGAAGGGCCGTCTCTATGGCCTGGCAGAGAAGGTCGCATTCGGGAAGGGACTGCAGGTGGAGGAAAATCTCTTCAGCGCTAGACTGAGGATCTTTTAAGCCTTTGCACAAAGTCGTTATTCCGTGCATTGCCTTCTCAAAGATAGCTTTGCGCTGTAATGCATCGTTCTGAACAGCTTCAAGCCCTATTATCCGCGGGTCGATCGGACGCGCGAGTGCAACTGGCTCCATTGATTTGCGGTGTGTTTTTACTGAAATCTTTGTTGTATTGGCCTCAAAGGTCGTCGTGTCGGACGGGATCTTTTCAGCTTTGGAGTCGAGCTCAATGCCGGGTTTTAAAAGAGGAGTCTCCACGACCTGCTGTTCTTTGATCTGGGCGCCGTCAATCTTGGTAGCCATAATTGCCTCTGTTTTTTTAAAAAATTATTGTTTTTATTGAAATCAACATTATATTGTAATCAATAATTTAGTTAAATTAATTAAAAGTTATGTTTATAATATAAATTCGTAATTAATTGATTATAAACGATTAATGTTTGTAATTATTTTTATATCAATTTTGCTGAGGCTTCATTAATTAAAATAATTATTTACTATTTTGAGAAAGGGGAAGTATTAAGAGCCGCCTTAAGCCAAGGCTCTTCAAATTCTTTTAAAAAAAGAGTTCATCGGTTTACACTCCATTTTTATTCATAAGTGATGAGCCTAAAGGAGATTCTATGGCGCTTACCGATATCGAAAAATGGCTGGGACCCCAAGCAAAAGATCTGCTGACCCACGTGTGTAAGACGGTCCCGAAAGAAAAGCTCCACGTTCCCGGGCCCGATTGGGTGGACCGGATCTTCGGCGTTTCCGATCGAAACATCCGGGTGCTAAGAAGCCTCCAAGCTTTGTACAACCATGGAAGGCTTTCTCATACAGGCTACCTCTCGATCCTGCCGGTCGACCAGGGGATCGAACATAGCGCAGGCGCCTCGTTTGCTCCGAACCCTGATTACTTCGATCCTGAGAATATCATCAAGCTGGCGATCGAAGGAGGCTGCAATGCCGTTGCCACGACCTACGGCGTCTTATCGAGCGTAGCGCGCAAGTATGCCCATAAGATCCCTTTCCTGCTCAAGTTCAACCATAATGAGTTTCTCTCTTATCCGAACAAGTATGACCAGATCATGTTCGCTTCGATCAAACAGGCCCATGACATGGGATGCGTTGCCGTCGGGGCGACCATCTACTTCGGCTCGGCCGAGAGCGCCCGCCAGATCATCGAGGTCAGCCAAGCGTTTGCGATGGCCCATGAGATGGGGATGGCGACGGTCCTCTGGTGCTACTTGCGCAATTCCGCATTTAAGACGGCCGATAAAGATTTCCACCTTGCAGCGGACTTGACCGGACAGGCCAACCACCTTGGCGCCACCATCGGCGCAGACATCGTCAAACAAAAGCTTCCTGAGAACAACGGCGGATTTAAGGCATTGAAGTTCGGCAAGCAAACGGAAAAGATGTACACGACCCTTGCGACCGACCATCCGATCGACCTATGCCGCTACCAAGTGATCAACGATTACATGGGACGTATCGGCCTGATCAACTCGGGCGGACCTTCCGGAGAAAATGACCTCGGCCAAGCCGTAATGACTGCCGTCATCAACAAGCGCGCAGGCGGAATGGGGCTCATTTCAGGCCGCAAGGCATTCCAAAAGCCGATGAAAGAGGGGATCCAGCTGCTTAACGCGATCCAAGACGTCTACCTCTGCAAAGAGGTCGGCCTGGCATAGATCAGGGATTTTAATGCCGGATGAATTCAATTCGTTTCATACCCAGTCTGTTAAAGAGGTGTTTAGAGAGTTAAACACCTCTTCTCAAGGTTTAAGCAAAGAAGAAGCTTCTCGCCGTTTAAAAAAATGGGGATACAATTCTCTTGAAGAATCGCAAAGAAGTCTTTGGCGCATTTTTTTTAGACAGCTCAACAATCCCTTAGTGTATGTGTTGATTTTCGCATCGCTTATCAGCGTTGCCATAGGAGAATGGGTTGATTTTTCCGTTATTAACGCAGTGATTGTCTTTAATAGTCTTCTGGGGTTTTGGCAGGAAGTTAAAGCTGAGGCTTCTTTAAAAGCATTAAAGAAGTTGACCGAAAGCAAAAACACAGTTTTTCGCGAAGGTAAGCCTTTTCACGTCCATTCCAATGAACTTGTACCCGGCGATTGCGTCCAATTGCAAGAAGGGGAATTGGTCACGGCGGACATGCGCCTGATCGAATCTTCAGGAATAATGATTGATGAATCTTCAATCACAGGGGAATCGGTCCCAGTAGTAAAAGATCCTTCCAAAATCCTTCTCGCAGGTGCGCCTCCTTATGATCTGATCAACACCCTTTTGAGCGGAACTGTATGTGTGCGGGGAAAAGGCAAAGCAATCGTCGTGAAGACAGGAGTTAACACCTACTTTGCATCGATTGTGGAAAAAGCCAAGCTGGCTTCCCCAGAAACACCGTTGGTTCGATCAATCCGATTATTTGCAAAAAGGTTTATCCTTCTGGTACTTGGCTTTTTTTTATTGCTGGGCCTATATGCATATTATCAAGGAAGGCCGGCGATCGATATTGCATATTTTCTTATTGCCAGTTTTGTCAGCGCTGTTCCGGAAGGGCTTCCTTTAGTTGTAACGCTTGTGATGGTCATCGGAGCTGTTTCTTTAAGTAGATCTAGGGTTTTTGTACGGCATCTTCCCTCTGTAGAAACTTTGGGAAGTGCAACTGTAATCGCCTCAGACAAGACAGGGACCATCACGACAGGGAACCTCATTGTAAAGACTGTTTTTACGAAAGAGGAGAAGCTGCTCAAGACGATTGCTGCATTGTGCAATGATGCCGAGCATGGAATCGGAGATCCTCTCGATCTTTCCCTTGCCCAGTGGGTAGAAGATTACACTTCTCTACGTTCAGCCAATCCAAGGCATTTGTCCTACCCCTTTAACCCTCAGATGATGTTGATGGGAACAGTCAACACTTTTGAAGGTGAAAAAGTGTTGTTTGTCAAAGGTGCTTTTGAGGCATTAAAGGAACGAAGCATTGATCGGAAAGAGATCGAACCATTTGAAGAAGCGATGCATCATTTATCTGAAGAAGGCTTGAGGGTGCTAGCATTTGGAATAAGTAGATGGGACCAAAACAATCCAACAGAGTGGAAAATAAAGATGATCGGCCTTATCGGCTTTTTAGACCCTCCTAAAGCTGGTGTTCGGGAAGCTGTAGCCCAAGCAAAACAAGCGGGTATCCATGTGATCATGATCACAGGAGATCATCTAAAAACTGCACAAACTGTCGCTAGTGAAGTTGGGATTTGGAACAACAAAGACTTAGCGTTTGTGGGAAGCCAGCTCCAAGATATGGACGATGATGCGCTTTATCAAAGTGTTAAAAAAGCTACTGTTCTTGCCAGGATCCTTCCTGAACATAAATACCGCATTGTTAAAGTCCTTCAGGAAAAAGGGGAGGTTGTAGCGGTAAGTGGCGATGGAATTAACGATGTTCCGGCTCTTAAAAGGGCTGATCTTGGCATTGCGATGGGATCAGGTACAGAAGCTGCCAAAGATGCTTCAAAAATGGTCATTACGGATAGCAACTTAAATGTGATTGTCCACGCGATTCAGATGGGGCGCACGATTGCTCAGAATATCCGAAAAGTGATCTACTATCTCGGTTCGACCTCTTTGCAAGAGATAACGGTCATAAGCTTGTCCATTGTTGCCTTTCTTCCTCTACCCTTTTCACCAGTTCATATATTATGGGTAAATTTAGTCACAGATGGTGTTCAAGATAAATTTTTTGCTTTTACCAAAGAAGAGGGAGCGGTCATGTTAGAGAGGCCCCGTCGTCCAGATAAGTTGTTCTTTGATGCTTTCCAAGTTATGAGAATTCTTTTATTTGGCCTAGGAATGGGGGGGGTGACCTTTTTCATCTATTGTCATCTGATTAATCTATTCCCTTATGAAGTAGCATCGACTATCATCTTCACAAGTCTATGCGCAGCGCAATGGGCGAACGGAATCCAGGCCCAGAAAGAACGTGAGCCCTTCTTTAAAAACATCTTAAGAAGCTTTACAATCAATCCCTGGATCTATTTGGGAGCGGGAACCGGGGTGATCCTGCAGTTATGCGCAATTTACCTTGTCCCCGAGTGGTTCAAAACAGTGCCAATGACTATTTCCCAATGGAAATATCCTTTGTTTGCATTTCTAGGGGCATTCGGATTAGTCGAGCTCCGCAAATGGGCGGAGCTCAGATTAAAGCAATCGTTCAAGTCTAATTAGGACCTTGAAGCAAACCAGGCAATCAACTCTTTGCTTTCACCGGACAAGTTAGGCTGCTCTGAAAATTTCTGGAATAGGATTGAAGTGTAGGCGCTTGCCATCGATTTCTTGGCAGATGCTTCGACCGACTCATGGATCTCTGTGCCGTCGAAGTCGATGAGCTGCATCCCTTTCTCTTGGCCATGGTTGGGCATGATGTTGCCAACGTGAGTATCGCCATACGAGATATTGTTTTCTGCAAAGACTTTGATTTTGCTAAAGAGGGTAAAATAAAACACTTCTTGGCTAGGGTAGAGTTTTTCAATAGCTTCTTCCATAGAGACTTTTTCCGGCTGTTTGATCTCTGTTACAGTAAAACCGCCAAATTGCGCGCGCAGTTTCGCCATCATTTCCTGCATGGCTTTCTCTTCTGCTGTTAATTCCGGCTCCGCTTCTTTTACTTCTTCTTCAGGCTCCTCTGCCAGTTCTTCCATCCATTTGCCAAGGGACAATCCGGCATCGTCCATTTCAATCACAACATAGTTCTTGGATCCTTGCGCAACCAGGCTTGCGCTGTAAAAAGTCGGCGCTAGCATGCGATCGCTGGCAATTTTAGAGACGCGGATTTCATCGCCGCTTTTAAAATCATTTTGCGGAATGATCTTGTAGATCCGGGAAGGTGCGCAGTCCTTTACTTGAAAAATAGCGCCGTAGTTGCCTTGGGTGATCTTTTCTCCGATCGTCTCTCCGATCTTATCGATTGTGGTGCAAGGAAGATCGATGGGATGGAATTTTCCAACGGGTTGTGTTTGGGCCGATTGAAGTTGTGGGTATAGGACTGATCGTTCTGTTAAAACAGCATAATCTGCATGAACTGACATAATGTCTCCGCGTAAAATTAATTTAAAATCGTAATCAATTATACGCTTTTGTTTAATATAATTAAAATTACAATTTAATTTTTAATTTTATGTCGTTTGTTTTGCAAAAGAAATTTTTTAAAATAAGAATGAATTACAGGATGTTAGGACCTGTTTTTTGTCTGGTAGACGAACGAAGGAGTGTGCTATAAGATTTTAAATCATTAAAATTCAATATCTTAGCGAAGGACCTTCAAGATCTGTTTCAGCGGCTTTTCGCTCCTCTTAAAATGCCGCTTTTTACCTTCCGCCTGGGAGGTGGCCTTGCGGGAGCCGCTTCTGCCTACTTCCCATGGGAAAGGGTGCTTGGCCGGAGGGACCTTGGCATCTTTGTCGGGAAGCGTTGCCAGCTTGCCTAAGAACTCGCCGACGATCGCGCCGGCGGGCCCGCCGCCTGCCGCGCCTGCCAGCGACTTTTGCTGCCAAGCGAGGAGCATGGCCACTTTCGCGGTCGCCTTGCCGGTATCGATCTTGACATCGTCCGACGGGCCTTTCATCGGAATGGTGAGCACGTAATCTTCAGGAAGCCCCTTGACCCCGAACGCTTTTTGCAAGGTCGCGGCCGGCAGTCCCAGAAGCATGTCGACATAGTCTTTGACCATGCTATATTTTCCCCAGATCGCAATATCAAAGGTGTCGGAGATCAGGATCTCTGTCCTCTCAATGTCGACGACCCCTTTGCTGATATGCAGATCGATCGGCGCAAACCAGAGCATCATCTCCTTTTCCTTGGAAAACTGCTTGTTCTTGAGGAGGCTTAGCGTCGCGCTGATATTCCCTTCGTTGCGGCAATAGATCTGGCCCAACTCGATCCGCGCTCTAGAGACGTTGACCCGGCTTGGATCAAACGGGTAGAGGGGAACATAGAAATCGGTGTTGGAAACTTCAAGCGTCACGGGATCGTTCGAATAGATATAGGAAATGGAGAGGGGATTGACCTCTTTGAGAAAGAGGCGGCTGATCTCTGTGGTGATCATCCCTTGCGCATGCAAGGGCTGGTCGAGCAATAAAGCCCCTTTAAGAAGCTTGCCTTTAAGGGAAAACCTGCTATTGGGCGCGTTGAGATTGAGCGAAACGGGTCCTGTCAATTCTTTGACGTCGAGCAGCGCTTCTGTCGTGATCGTCTCGCCGAAGATGGTGCTAAACGGCAAATTGGTCTTGCCCTTGGCGCGTGCGATCATATCTAAGACCCTCGCAGGGAACTGGGATGCGTTGAGCGCGATCTTGCCGCTGAGCTTGGCGATATCGACGTGTCCCTGCTCGTTCAGCAGATTGTCGATCGTTGCCGAGACATTTAATGAGCCCGACTTGCCCATTCCGCCTTTGACCGCGCCTGCCGTTTGTGAAGTGACGGCGCTGCTCAATGTAAAGAGGATGGGGCCTTGCGGCTGAGACTTGTTAAATGAGAACGCGGAGTTGGACAGCTGGATGGCCTCCTGCGAGCTGTTGTCGAAAAAGCTCAAGAGGGAATTTTTCCCGTTGGCAGCGATCTTAAGCTGGGAGATATCGGCTGC
>JAFEGV010000210.1 GCA_018239665.1 Verrucomicrobiota bacterium
CGATTCTCAAATACAAATTTGAGAGAATTTTCTCTCCCTACCTCTAGAGGAATTTATGGCAAAGAAAGCACACAAGAAAGAGTCCGCTCACGAGAAATACGAACATGAAGAGCACGCTGGAAAGATGGCGAACAAAATGAGCAAGCATCACAAAGCAGAAGCTAAGGGAATGAAGATGATGAAGCACTCTCCTAGAGGCAAGTAAATATCATCTTTTTTTATTGTGAACCCTACTATGTTCACTAGGGGATAAGATTTGAAGATTTTCTAATCTATTGTCTTTTGTGTCTCCATTAATATGATGGATGTGCTCATTTGGCAATAGTTTTCTATTTAGATATTCTTCCATTATTCTTCTATGTTCTTTCATTCTAATGCCATTTTTTTGAGTGCGTATATAAGGATTAGAAGAATATGGTTTAGTTTTTTGAAATGACCATTTTGTAATTCCTGTTTTCATTCCAGTAATTTTGCAAGATTGAGAGCAAAATTTAATCCCGCTTTTTCTTAATTTTAAGATACTAGGACAAGTGTGAAAAGTAATTTTGCAAACAGGGCATGTAACATAAAATTCATATTTTTTTTTACCAGAAATTCCTCTTTCTCTTTTCCATTTTGCAGAACAAGATGTAGAGCAAAAAGAATGTTTTTTGACTTTGCATTTCATTTTATAAATTTCTTTTTTGCAATATTCGCAGTTGAGATAAACTCCACTTAGTAATTTTTTCATAACCCTCGAGGTGTACCATCGATAAAGTTATAAGAAAAATAGAGAAAGAAGTAAAGAAAACTGATAAGGATCTCAAGTCTTTGGAGAAGGCTGATAAGAAGCGCGATAAGGTTTGCGACTACGGACAGAAGATGATGAAGAGGAAAAAATGAAGCTAAAAGTAAAGACTGAACATAAGAAGCTACCCAAGGGCAAGCTCTCTGAGATCCGCGCCAAGCCAGGGCAGTCCAATGCTTATAAGCATAAGGGTGCAGGGCCGTTTGCTGGTCCTAACCACAGCTATCCTATTCCCGATGTAGCTCACGGGCGCAATGCTTTGGCAAGAGCTCACTTTGCTTCCAACCCTGAGAGCATCAAGCGCAAGGTCTATGCCAAGTACCCGGAACTTAAGAAACACCATGAAGAGCGGGCAAAAAAAAAGTGAAAAACTCCAAGACTAAGAAGACCCTGTCTCACCTTAAGAAAGACATCAAAGAGCAGAAGAAGGGGATTGCAGAAGACAAGTCCCTGA
>JAFEGV010000211.1 GCA_018239665.1 Verrucomicrobiota bacterium
GTCGTAAAGTCCAGTCCGCTTATTGATAAAATCTGACCTGTAAGCTGGTCGGCTTGATACATCCCATAAGAGGCAGGAACGGTCAATTTTATGACTTGCCCGGGGATATAGGAGTTAGTCGCTGTGACGGTGACAACCGCTTGGTTGGATTGCGTGATGTTGGAGATCAAAAGTGTGTTGGGAACTACGGGAGATATCGGTAGAAAAGTGTTCGCGCTCATAACCCTCCCAAACTGTCACTCACCATGCAATATGACTTTAATAATTCTTATGCAGATTCACATGACATTTTTTGCAAATCCACTGTACTTCCAAAGGTTTGGAATAATCTGCGTGATGTCCTTCAATTTTACAGACTGATCCGCATAGTTCACACTTATCGCCTTTAATCATTTTCCCTTTTTTAATGGCTTTTGCCACTAAGGACCATGAATAAATAAGTTCCTTTCTTTCTTTTCTAAGCTTTTGCTGATATCCCCTAGCATAAGCTCTAAATTCTGGCGTTTTTCTTCTTTCGTTCTCTTTTTTAAGAATATTCTCTCTATTGATTCTGTATAATTCTCTTCTTTTGGAAAGTATAGATTCTCTGTTTTGCGTGTAGAATCTTTTCTGACTTTCTCTAATTGACGTGTAATTTTTCTCTAAATTATTTTTCTGTTGGTTCCTGTAATGTTCAGGATTTTCTTTTCTACTTATCTTTCTTCTTTCGGATTTGCAAGATTTGCATTCATAAGAAATCCCTTGAACTTGAGATTTATCTTTATGAAATTCATCTTCTAATTTCTCTTTCTTGCATTTTGAGCATCTTCTCATATGGAACCTCCCTTTTTACAGGGAGGCTACCATAAGTTGGTCTAAACTAACCAATCAATTCTCTTTCTTCCAAGCTTGCCATATAATTACGTCACCTGTTGATCCAGCGGGAGACAAAACTCCGGGCGCTAAATAGACATATGGAGTAAACTGGCCTGTATGGAACGGCTGTTGTACGAAGTTGTACCCTGTCTGAACCTGTGTGTTCGGATCAAAGGATGTCTTCGCGCCGGCAGGAGCCAAAGTTGCGAACAGAGGCGCTGTAGGCGAGCTTGTCGATGCAGGGAAAGCAAAGGCTGTAAACGCTGAGGAGTCGATATCGACAGTCAGGTTATACGCGCCAATGTTGCTTGATGCTGCAACGCCGTTCACCGCTACGATTGTTCCTGTAAGCTGGTTCATTTGAGTCATACCAAAGGAGCTTGG
>JAFEGV010000212.1 GCA_018239665.1 Verrucomicrobiota bacterium
TATTTCTCGTGAGCGGACTCTTTCTTGTGTGCTTTCTTTGCCATAAATTCCTCTAGAGGTAGGGAGAGAAAATTCTCTCAAATTTGTATTTGAGAATCGTGGTTAGAAATTTTTTAGGCAAGAGAAATTCACGGACGGGAACCGCCGTGATAGTTCGTCGGTTTCTGCGGAGCAGGAAGCGACAGGAAGATATTCTCATTTAGCTTTGTGCTTCTTAAGAATCTTAGCTCCCGACTTCCTCGCTTGCGACAGAGCTGCGGCGACCGCTTGATTTTGTCCATATCCTGAATGTCGCATTTCAGATATATTTGTTGAAATCGTCTTTTTGGAGGACCCTTTTTTGAGTGGCATAATGAATTCCTATAGTTGCAAAAATTGCGGAAAAAACTTCTCTTCTTCAGACAATAGAATCAACAGAGTTAAATATTGCTCTCGTAAATGTCAAGGATTTGATGCTAGAATTGTTATAAATAAAGATTGTGAAGTTTGTGGTAAATTATTTACTCACATTTCCTCTCGTTGCAACAAAGCTAAATATTGTTCGCGTCCTTGCTATTATAAATCTAAAACAAAATTTGGATTTGGAACCAAGGAATATAAATGTTTAGGTTGTAAAAAAATATTTAATGATTCTCCTTGCAAAGATAGAAGATACTGTTCAAAAGTCTGTTCTAATAAGGGGAGATTAACAACCATAGTTGAACCAAAATTTCCTAACAACTTTCGCAAATTTTGGGAAAGAAGAGGACTTATTCAAAAATGTGAAAAATGCGGATATGATGAAGTAAAAGAAATATTAGGTATCCATCATATCGACGAAAATAGATTGAATAACAAAAAAGAAAATTTGATGGTTTTGTGTCCTAATTGCCATTCATTGATACATAGAAAACATATTCCACATTAAGAACAGTCATTCGTCATTTTCTTCCTCAATTTATTCTAAAATCGAAATTCTAATAATAGTTTTTGGAGCCTTAACTGTGTAATATTTATCTGCAAATCCAGACACAACGATGTTGTCATCTTCTAGGATGCTTGGAAATAGGCAGTCCTCTGCAAATTTGATGTAGTTCGTCCTATCAGGGCGCTTGATACACCAAACTCGCAATCCAATTTCAATCTGCTTTCGGAGAGCCTTTGACATAGACTTGGGAGCTGACACCTCGAAAAAAAAATCGACGCGCACCGCTCTGCCTGAGATAGGTCCGCAATTGTATTTTTCCAATT
>JAFEGV010000213.1 GCA_018239665.1 Verrucomicrobiota bacterium
TTTAACGTTTTGACAGATCCCTTTCCTTCGACGTATGATCTCATTTTTGCCAATGCTGTTTTCCACCATATGGACCGTGACGAGCTTAGGGTCATTTTAAAAAAGGTCCATAGAAGTTTGAAGGACCAGGGGATCCTTTCTTTTTCGGTGAAGTTCGGAGAAGGGGAAGAGTGGAGCGATGAAAAGGTAGGCAGCCCCCGTTATTTTTGTTACTGGAACAGGGAAGAACTCTATAAGCTGGTCGAAGAGGCCGGATTCCACATTGTCGGCACCAGCGAAGACGCTAAGTTTTTACAGCTCATTTCACGAAGGTTTTGATGAACGCTATTGAAGAATTGCTTGTGCGATCTAAAGAGATTGAAGAGAAGATCGGCTATGTGTTTAAAGATGAAAAATTATTTTTATTGGCATTCGTCCACCGCTCTTTTTTTAATGAGCATCGCGATCTTGTCGACCAGCACAATGAAAGGCTCGAGTTTTTGGGCGATTCGGTGCTGGGCTTGATCATCTCCGATTACTTGTACACGCATCTTCCCAAAGAACCGGAAGGTCAGCTGTCCCATCTGCGCTCTCAGATTGTGGAAGCCGGCCGCTGCGTCCAGTTTGTCCATCAGCTCGGTATCGCACAATATGTCCTTCTTGGCAGAGGCGAAAGGATGAACGACGGAAGGGGGAGGGACACGATCCTGGCCGACCTTTTTGAAGCGATGATCGGCGCCATTTTTCTCGACGGAGGATTGGATGAGGTGAAGCGCTTTTTCTTTGGCCATTTTTCCGATGAGATCGCCCAGCTGTTGTCCGCGCCTTTGCGCAATTGGAAGGCCGAACTGCAGGACTATTCGCAGAAAAAGTACCAAAAACCTCCCATGTACAAAGTGCTCAAAGAGGTTGGTCCCGATCACAGCAAAATGTTTTACGTGGTCGCCCTCATCGACGAGCAGCAAGTCGGAGAGGGGACGGGATCTTCAAAGAAAGAAGCCGAGCAGGCTGCAGCGGAAAATGCGCTGAAGAAGCTGGCAGAGGAGACGCATGGCTAAACAGAAAGTGGTTTGGAGCTGTACCGATTGCGGCCATCGGCAAATGAAGTGGACGGGCAGTTGTTCCGTGTGCCAAAAATGGAACACATTTACCCAAGAGCTGGAGATCGATGACAAATGCAAACGGTTTGAGCCAGTGGACAAACCTGCTGCGCGGCCCATGCGCGTCAAAGAGGTCTCCAC
>JAFEGV010000214.1 GCA_018239665.1 Verrucomicrobiota bacterium
GCTTGCGATCGGGGTAATCTCAAATCGATTGGAGCAAAACTGATATCCGGTATCGATGAATGCGGAGTACTCGGTCCCATTGTATTCTGAACGAGCGGTCCGATTGATCGATTGAAAGCTAATGCGCCTTTTGCCTTCATAATGGTTCCAAGCAAAGGAAAGGCCAACATCGGTAAACCAATGGGCCTTATCAAATGTGCTATAGAATGTCCCCTCGTACTGATGGACATGGGTGTGGTTGACTAGAGTCTGGTTATTAAGCCTTGCTTTTCTGATGGTTGAGTAGGCGTAGCCAAGACCGCCGCCGCAACGATACCATTCGCTAATGGGCTGCTCTACGCCGATGGTCGCTCCCGATGTGTTGGCCTGGTACCCTTTTCCAGATCTTTGATTGTCCCGTTTACCATAGTACCTGAACCCATCGGTCCAGACTTTCAACCCCTTGCATTTATCAATGCATTCATCTTCTGGGCCGCATAATTTTTGGCGTGCGCATAGGGATCTGTCCCGCTGCAAGTGATCTAAATAAATCCTCTGAAACTGCTTGGTCGTATTAAAACTTTCCCGTGCAACTCCTACTAATGCTGGAGCTGGATACAATTGGTATAAATAGTTAACGTATTCTTGATAGCTAGGGCTTCCAAGCTGCCCTTCAATAAAGTCCAGATCGGAACCTGGGTATTGATAGGCAACAGGCAACAACTCATATAATGGGTCTTTGTTATAGGGAATATCATCAATCCACCATACCGATTCAATAGGAGCTGGGGAGGTCTGCCTCCCGTTCAATACGATATTCCCATTGGTATTATCTCCAACAAAATACACCCTCCAGTCGTTGGTTGTAACGTTGATCTGAGCACCGCTTGTTCCTCCTGAAGGAGAATACACGATTTGAATTCCTGGATTTCCTCGGGGAGCCGTCAGATAGTCAAAATGATATTTGATGTTGATCGTTCCGGTATAAGTGGACAAGCCCGAAACATTCACCGAAGAGGCATTCATAGAATTATGTGTAATCATAAAACTAGGACTGGCAAGGTTCATATTGCCGTTGACAACGATAACACCTATTCCTAAGTCTAAGAAACCAGCAGCCAGATTGCCATTGACCGTAACGCCATGATTTCCGACTGCGTCTGTTGATGCATATTTAAAAACATTAACCGCGACATCGCCGTTTACCGTTGCCCCTTTATTTATAT
>JAFEGV010000215.1 GCA_018239665.1 Verrucomicrobiota bacterium
ACCATGAAGACGACTTCAAAGAGAAAGACGAAGATCATGTAGGAAAAATAGGATCCTCCCGAAGACGAACCGTCCCGCGACTTTCCAAGGCCTGAAAAAATGTAGGCGAGTATCCGCGCTAAGAACATGACGAAAGCGTTGACGATCCCTTGGATCAGCGTCATGGTCACCATATCTCCATTGGTGATGTGCGATATTTCATGCGCAATGACCCCTTCGAGCTCTTTTTGTGACATCCGGCGCAATAGCCCTGTCGATACTGCCACCAAGGATTTGCGTTTGGAAGGCCCGGTCGCAAAGGCGTTGGGCTCGGGAGATTCGTATATGCCCACTTGAGGCATCTCAGTCAGGTGGGCTTGGCGCGCCAATTGGTGAACGGTCTGGAGCAATCTTTTCAGCTCGGGATCGTGGGTAGAAGGATCGATCACGTGGACGCCGAGCATCCATTTCGCCATCTGCCGAGACATCAACAGGGAAATGAAAGCGCCTCCCATACCCCAGATCAGGCAAAAGATCAGCAGCGATGGGACGTCAAGTCCGTAGCTTCTAAGAAAAGGCTGGACGTGGAAAATATTGAGAATGATCGAAAGGGTGATAATGACTAAAAAGTTGATGGCGAGGAACAAAAAGATCCGTTTCGCATATGCCATAGCAAACCCCTAATAATTTCGAGTTCAGACAGAAGCATTATCTCTGCATTTTAACATGTTGTCAACAAGCAGTTTTCCTCTCTTTTTCTTTTGCATATTAATTCGCGTTTGTGACATGTATCTCCTGACATAAGCAAAGCAATTTGCACAAGTTCACAAGCGAATTCAAAAATGGTTTTTTTGGGTTCACTTGTGTATTAAAATGGGGCTGTGTGGATCTATGATGATCGAAATTGCAAAGCGAACGCGTAAAGACAAAGGCCGGAAGCTTCTAGACGTGCACGATGTATTGGCCAAAGACAATGCCTGTTATGTCCTGATCACTTGCGGCGAACCGGCAGAAGATGGAAAAATGCAAGTTGAAATGACTTATGAGGGAGATCGCTCCCTTGCGGCATTTCTGATTGAAAGCGCTCATGACATCATCGATGAACAGGAGAATATGTCCTCTTAATGCTGATCGTTACCCACAAGTTCCGTTTCTAGAGGGAGGCTAGGCAAAGCCACAGCC
>JAFEGV010000216.1 GCA_018239665.1 Verrucomicrobiota bacterium
TTCATCATCGTTGCCATCCCTTTTTTAAAGAGAAAATTGCAAACTCCATTCGGGCTCAAATCTGCGCTCGCTGCGCCGGATTCATTTTTTTGAAAATCGCCTAAAGCCCAAAAAGTTATGTCGATTTTCAAAAAATCGAACCGACTTTGCGATCCTCAAATTTGCGCCACGAAGCGAGTTTGCAATTTCCTCTGCCAGAAAATGTACCAAGAAAAAAAATTACACACAAGAGGAGCTCCGACCAATTTCAATTGACAGAAAGCTCGATCACCGAATAGGATTTTCCTTCAACTCGACTTGGAATAGGACACTGTATGAAAGACCTCGCAGAAAACAACCTGATCCGCTTTAAAAATATTTCTAGAAAAAAGGATGCGATCTACGCCAACTTCAAAGTGAAAGGCGTTCGCGGAGGCGTTAACTTCTCCGCATCGATCACCGTCGACATCTCCGCCGCTGAAGTCCATCCCGGCGATATTCTAGAAAAAATTATCGAGGAATGCGCACGTATCGGCGTCAAAGAATTTAGAAAAGCCGAGTTCCAGTTCGAAGGGCTCGCTTCCGTATAATTCCTCAATTTCTATCTGGGTGTGGCGCAGCTTGGCTAGCGCACTAGCATGGGGTGCTAGGGGTCGAAGGTTCGAATCCTTTCACCCAGATTCTTTTTCCTTAGGGAGTTACAACAATCGTTGCCTTCAAAAAATGTCCTGGAATTCGCTCTTGTGGCGGACATGTGGCGGATGACTCCTCAGTAACAAAAAAGAGGAAACGACATGCATCATTGTGAACATTGCCTTGCTTTTGTGAAAAAAGGCAAACTCGCCTCCAAAATCGACCTTTCCCGATCCTTCGTCAAAATTGACGGCATACTTCACCTCGGCTTTAACAGATCTGAGGTTTGCCCGATTCTATCAAACTATGCTCCAGACACAATCATCTTCGCCGGAAACGGTGCCGTTGAAATCGCTGGCGGAGGAGATTGCTGGGATATTTTGAAAGAAAAGATGGGAGAAGAAGGCTTGCTGGGAAATGGCAAATATCAAGAAGGGCAAGACGCTCTGACATGGCTTGCAGCCCAGCACTACTTGTTCAACAGCACTGTCAACCCCGCTCCTGCCCTGAAACCCATCATGGACATAAAAGCAAGA
>JAFEGV010000217.1 GCA_018239665.1 Verrucomicrobiota bacterium
CTGTGGAACCTCTTGGAAATGTCCAATGCAAACCACCTCTTGCCGCGCAGCACTTGCAACTCGTTGATGAAAGATACGCTGCTCACAACGATCAAGCAGATGATCAACCTCTGCGAAAAAGGCTCAAAGGCAAACGAGGACCTCATCGAACAATATGTCCTGATTTCGTTTGCGCAATTCATGGGCCTTAGGAACATGGTGCAACAGATGGTCCATCGCAAGGACACAAGCGATCCTCAGGTTATCGAGGATTGGAAAGGGCGGATCCCTAGCAAGACCATCAGAAAAATCCTCTACGAGCTCGATCCCCAAATGCGCGATTATCTCAACGAAGTGCAGGAAGGAAGACGAGCCATTTCCCAAAGATCGGTGCAAACGCAAATTCTGATCCATCCCGACTTGGCCGGCCAATCTCTGGATGCACAGGAAAATAATCGTTGGCCGTTCCTTGAGCCTTTTAGAACGGGAAGCGATGAAGCAAAAGAAGCATGGATCAAGTCCTCGCCCTACTTAAGCGCAGTCCTTACCGATGCCGTGTTCCAGGCGGCAATGAACGCTAATCAAAAGCGGATCATCTTCTGCGATCGCAATGCCCTATCGGCAGCCTTCAAAGAGACGATCAAGCACTTTTATCAACATGCGAAAGTCATTATCTACAATGGCGATCTAAATAGGTTGGAAAGGGATAAAGCGATCGCAAAATTTAAAAATGAATCATCTGACCACCCGACTGTCCTGATCGCGATGATCAAAGCGGGCGGCGTCGGACTAAACCTTGCCGAAGCGGATGGTCGCCACATCTGCGCGACGCAATGGAACGAAGGGCAGAAACGGCAAGCCGATGCCCGATTGATCCGTGCCAACAATGTCGGGGAAAAAGACATGCCCGAGATCGAATTCCCGGAAACTTATTACTCCGCCCACCCAAAGGCGATCCGCAAAAAGAAACGGAACTGGGAGAATTTCCTTTGGAACTCCTCTGCATCCCCTAAAGACCTCTTCCAAACATGGACGACCGTGCTGAAAGCGGAAACTCTGCAGGTCCTTTTGAACACGACCATCGAAGATGGCAACAGGCGGAACACCGAAAGCGCCAAAGCAA
>JAFEGV010000218.1 GCA_018239665.1 Verrucomicrobiota bacterium
CGTAAATACAATTTTTAATTTTAATTAAATTCATTAACAATCAGCAGTTAAAATTAACTATTTATCAATTTTATTAACATTGCATTAATTAACATAGATATCTCATAATGATTGCGTTTTATAAACTAATCAAAATCATAGAGGAGATACTATGACGACTGATTTACAATCCATTTCGAATCAATGCTACGATGTATTCATCGAGCCATTTAACCAAGGCTATTGCAATATCCGCGATGGGATCTTGGGATCAAAAGTTGACACGGCTGCACAAAACGTGCTGGGCACAACGATTCCCCAAAAAGACCTTTCTTTAGGAGAAAGGGTCAGCGCTATCGCAGTTGGCGTATTATTGATTATCCCTATTATCAATGCCGTTGTGTTTGCCATTTTAAAGATCGCAGCCACTGACCTGGTTTATCCAAACGGAGCTCAAGTGGTCCTGGAGCCGATCGCTCCGGTTAACGAAGCTGCCATTTCACCGGAAGAAATGATCGCGAGAAAAAGAGCTGCTCTTACTCGTTTAGGCGAAATTGAAGCGATGGTCAGACCTGGCCAACAAGCTGTTACTGAATTGAACGGACATTTTGAGCCGAGCGCCCATATCCTTCAGTTCAATTTAGACCGCTTGCTCCAAAGGTATCAAACCCAACATAACCCATCCAAATTGTACGATTTCTTGGACTGGGCCGGTATTCCAGACGATGCTCAAAGAAATGCATTCAGAATGGCGGTCGATCCGTTTGAGCGCGGCGGAGATGAGCAGCACACAACAGTAAAGAACCTGCTCAAAAATTTAGCTGAATACTTTGTTCAGCAACGAGCTCGAGTCACTGTTGGCTCCCCAGAAGAGACAGCTCTCAAAGAGCAATTTACCCGCGCTTACGAAAGCATTATCGACGCCAACAACAACTGTATCGACCAAATGCTGTCTCAGTTGCAGACATTGGTGCTCGACGTCATCGCTGAAGGGGATACCGCGCAAGGCGGCGCCGTCCAGCTCAAGATCATCAACAAAGCAGGTCTTGCCCTTTGCAAATACCGCACTAACCTGCTCAAAGAAAT
>JAFEGV010000219.1 GCA_018239665.1 Verrucomicrobiota bacterium
ATTAAATTAATAATTCAATCAAATTAAATAATCAATATAATGAAGTTGAGGAGAAATCGAGGAATTTAAAACCGAATGAATCCTAAGGGTTTAGCAACACCCCTTGGAGTTAAATCTATTCGATTGGTTTTAAGCATGTTAATAACTGACACATGAACTTGCCTTTCTTTAGGAGCATCAAACAATGGGATCCCCTCTCGGAAAAGACTTTGAAGCGCCGATCTCTCCATGGACAGATCGTGAATATCCCTCTATAAAAGGCTCTTCGAGACCTAACGGACAGAAGCTGTTCGACCAGGTTTCTGAATTTTACGCCTGGTACATGTCCTGGGACATCACCCCTCGGGACCACGCAAAGACCTTTGAGCTCCTATCCCGGATCATGCGGATTGCCCAAGTCTCCAAAGACGGAGGGCTCTTCCTTTCGGATGAGGACGAGGAGAATGCTTTAAAATCGCTGAGTTCCTTAAGAGAAGACCTGTTCGATGGACTCTTCCATCACCAGGACATCGGCCAAAACCTTCTCAAAATTATCCAGATGCTGACTACAACGAACCCGAAGGCCCGGCTAGTCGCTCGAACCAATGAACTGGAGTACATCCTCTGCATCTATGGACCCCCGTCGCAAAATGAAGAGGAAAAGGGGCGCTATCAGCGCTTGTTAGACCAAATACTGAAGAAAGTGACGCCCAGCCTGCTGGACACCCACGCGCATGCCGTCTCGCAGGGGCTTTTAAAGATCATAGAAAACCCCAATGCCATCGATAACTTCCACGAAGCTATCCTACAGGCAACCAAACATTGGCTGTGACTACACGAGAAGGTCCTGCGGACCTTCGCAGTGAGGAACAGGTGAAGCGGCCTTGGCCGCGAACTGGTCTTCCTCTTCGAAAAGAAGGTCTGGTGGCTACGGATACACGAGAAGGTCCGGTGGACCTTCGCAGTGAGGAGTAGGTGAAGCGACCCTGGTCGCGAACTGGGCAGTGAGGAACAGGTGAAGC
>JAFEGV010000021.1 GCA_018239665.1 Verrucomicrobiota bacterium
AACGCCCTTTTGATTTTTGAGAGGGACGGGTTGGTCTGCAGAAAATGGCGGGGAAGACCTCTTACAACGGGTTGGAAGAAGGAAGCGGAAAATTTTGAGCGGTCGATCCAATCGGAGAGTTTGTTTTCTAAGAGAACAGGGTCCGATTCCAGGGGATCTTTCTCTAGGTCGCGGGAATCGATGAAGTCGCCGAGTTCTTCGAAAAACGTTGGAGATGGCTGTGCAGTATTTTCCATCAACCGTTCCTTTTTAAGCCGCCTTGCAAAAGGGTTATGCAAGAAGGCAATCTTCTTTTACAAAAAGAGGCTCAGAAAGGAAAGTTATTTTTTGAGTCGGGCTTGCCACTGATGAAGGGCGTCGTAAATGGAATCGTAGAAAATGGTGCGCTGGTGATGGTCCCGTTCCTGGTAAATATATCCCATGCAGTTGATCCCATAGGCATGGACATGGGTGAAAGAGAGATCAGGCGTTGGGATTCCAAGAGAAGTGATGGTGGATATGAGCTCCTCTTTGATGCAGCCATTGGGAGATGCTGCCAGAAGAAGGAGGAACTGCTCGTCTGCAAAAGCTTTTAAGAAATAGACCTCCTTTTGGTAATCCGCCTTCAATGCTTCTTGCTGCATGTTGAAGAGTTTTTTTAAGATGGCAGGCGGAAGCAGAGTTTGTCTCAATGGAGGAGAGAGGGAATAGAAAAAATTTTCCAGGAGAAAATCTTGATGGGAGTTTGTGTCTGCGATCGAATCGCGCAGTTCTTGAAAGACCTCTTGTTGTTTCGAAAGGATCCCTCCATTAAAATCGCGGATCCCGTCTAATATGCGGTGGAGTTCGGCAGAAAGGGCTTGGCGCGCTTTAAACAAGTCCAATGTGTAGTCTTTGCGCAAGAACGGTTTTTTTTCCATTTTAGCCAAAAAGACATTGGCCTCCTTGGCGTATTTCTTCCGCAACGTGCCCACGTGCTTGACTTCATGGCAATCGATTTTTAGTTCCGTGCTGGTTTGTTGAAAGAGCTCGGGCATAGAGATAGACCCAGGCTTAATGAGGCGGAGCAAAATCACAGTGAAAGAGAGTTCTTCTTCCGTTTGCTGATCAAAGGTGATGATCACTTGAGGGATGTCATGGATGTATTTCAGCTGCTGGCTCAAGATGACGATGTTGCGCATGATCTCTTCTTCATTGCGGGGCATGAAGACAGGATGGATGACGTTTTCAATGCCCTCCTTGAGCTCGAGGGGAAGCAGCCTTCTTAAGTCTTTGAGCTCCGATAAACTAAAATAGGTCCCATTTTCTTTTTCGATCTCAATGTAGAAGGTGCGTACCGGATCGTGGCTCCGCCTATCGATAATAAAAGAATTGTCAATTTTTCTGATGCCGGAAAGGCATCGCTGGATTGCCTCGACGACATGCCTTTCTTCGAAGAGCTCGTTTTCTCTTAAAACGTTAATTCCCCCTAGAACGCTCAGGACCGTCTTTTTCCCTTTTTTAGAAGAGGGGTCGCTAAGCTGGGTTTTCATCAGTTTGATGCTCAAATGCCGCTCCTGCGGAGCGTTCATGACTGCGCGCTGCAGAGATTTGCGGAATAGGTACTGATAGGAGATGATCCTGCCCACATGGCGCAGGTCGCGAAGGGCCGTGAAAGGATTGTGAAAAAGGAGGACGGAATGTTTGATCTCGTTGAAGATATCCCTATCAAAGACTTTTGGCCGCTGTTCCATAAAGGGAGCGAACTGATCTTTGATCTGCGTGATCTTCTCTTCAGCGGAGAGATGGACAAGAAAATGGTGCATCTGGTCAAAGACATTGTGCTCAAAAGTTTTCGAAGGCCTTTCCAAGATCGATGCGATGTTCTCTTGGATAATAATCTTTTTCTGCTCCAGGGATAGTTTTTTGATCGCAACAACTTGCCGCGCGTGTTTTACGGCAATGATGTTTAAACGGATTTCCTTAGTCAGGTTATCGATGTTGTTGCGAACAAGCATCAATTCTTTTTCATCGCACACATCCAGCAGGATTTGTTGGATGAAGTAGGATTGTTCCGGCGCAGCGATGAATTTAAAGTTCAGCGATTGCGCTGCGGTGATATTGAGAAATTTTCCGGGGACAAGCCATCGGCTCAGCGTATCGCATAAATAACGTCCTACTCCGCTTGTAAAGTCGGCAGGGCATAGAAAGCTAACGCTCAAGGTGCTTGGAGCTTGGGCAATCTCGTTCCATGCGACAATCGGAAGAAGGCCGGTCAACGCTTGGATTTTTTCCTTAAGCAGCGCTGGATTTTTTTGCGTGGAAAGAGCGGCCAGGAGATCTTGGGGGATGATGCTCCGGACAATTTGTTCAATAAAAAATATGAAAGAATCAAATTGGATCGAATTGATCCCATGCGGTTTATAGGATGGACGGATCAACAAGGAAGGTTTTTCCCACTCCACATGATAGCGGGGAAATGCGTAAGAATGGGGGATAGGAGGTTTATTTTGCAGCGATATGTTCATGCCTTCTCAAGTTCTTCGCCACATCGATATCTTCAAAATAAACGTCGCCGATCGGAGAGAGCCCGACATCGTTCAAGTAGGGCTGGACCATATAGGAAAATTCCCAATGGTAGATTGGAGCGATCGGCATTTCATTGAGAAAGATCTCTTCAGCCTTCTCTAAAGTCGCAAGACGTTCTTGCCCCGTTTCAAAAGCCGATTGATCGAGTAGCTGGATAAACTCAGCATTCTCCCAATGTGAATAATTTTTTGCATTATGTTTGTATTTAAATCGTTCTAAAATGTTCATTTGGTCGCTGTATTGAGCAACCCATAATGCCTGGGCAACCAGATAATCCCGCTTTGTCAGCTTGTCCATGAACACCTTGTTTTCCATTCCTTCCAGCTTGATTTTGATCCCGAGGACTTTTGAAACTTGTTGTTGGATCGCTTGTGCAATTTTATTATTGAGGTCGTTCGTTGTGTAGTGATAGGTGAGTTCTTTGAGATCTTCCGGTCCCATGCCCAGTTCCTCTAGTCCAAGCTGGAACAGCTTTCGGGCGGCTTCCACATCATGGTCCCTAAAAAATTCTCGGTTCCGGTTATTTTTGAGGATGGGAGGGATCGCATTTGTTGCGATTTGTTCATTGAGCTGGGTGATATTCGAAACAATCTCGCCGCGGTTGATCGCCATGGCAAAAGCTTTGCGGATCTTCGCATTCGAGAATGGAATTTTCTGAGTGTTGAAAGAGACCATTGTCGTTCCGGCGATCGGCTTTTTCTTTAATTTCCCTTGTTTGTTCAAATTTGGAAGAGCATCGACGGGAAGAGGCGATAGGGGGTTTCCAATAATGTCGAGTTCCCCGTTTTCAAACATTTGCAACGCCGTCATCGCATTGTCGATCATGCTCAAATGGATCGTATCGGCCGCGACTCTTTCCTTCGCCCAGTACTGAGGATTGCGCTCAGCTACAATCTCATTGTTATGTTTCCAGCTTTTGAGGCGATAGGGCCCGTTCGAAACAAACTGATCGCCTGCATCGTATGCCCAATCGGGGTTTGCTTCATCGATCCGTTTGTTTACAGGAAAAAAGACGCAAAAAGCGACTAGGTCTAAGAAATAAGGAGTTGGGTTCTCAAGCGTTACGACAAGAGTTTTAGCGTCGACGGCTTTAATGCCGACGTCGGAAAGGGCTGCAAGACCTTTTTTTGCAGATTCCGCATTGATAATTGGATATAATAAATGGGCATTGACGGAAGGGAATGCGGGATCAAGGATGTCCTTCCATGATTTTTCAAAATCCTCGGCTGTAACCGGATCGCCGTTTGACCAGTTCGAGTTTCGAAGATGGAAGGTGTAGACTTTGCCATCGGGCGAAAGGTCGATCGATTCTGCTTGCGCAAACGACAAAGTGCCATTTTCATTTAGTTTGATCAGCCCTTCGAATAAAAGAAAGTGCATATGGGAAGAGATGATGTCTCCGCCTTTGCGCGGGTCCATTGTCGCGGGTTCGTGGCACAAATTGAGGCGGAGCCGTTCGATTTTAACCGGTTGGTTGGAGGTGAGTTTCGATGAGTTCTGTTGACAGGATGCTCCGAGCAACAAAACTGCTATGGAAAATAGCAGATGTGGTAATGTTTTCATGAAAATCGCCGTTGTGAAATCAGTTTAGCTAGAAAACATATGCAACATCTGAATTATTTGTAAATTATAAAGAGTTTAAAAAAACTTATAGATTTAAGAGCCTATTCCGGTAATGATTTTCGGGATAGGTTCAAAGGGTTAACATGAAAAAAATTGTGATCTTTGTTGAAGAAGTCTACGAGGATATGGAATTGTGGTATCCGAAAATTCGACTCGAAGAAGCGGGATTTCATATCAGCGTTGCAGGCCCCGTTGCAGGCCAGATCTATAAAGGCAAGCACGGCTACCCTTGCCGCGCCGACATTTCTTTCAAAGAAGCTTTAGAAAGAAAGTGGGATGGCGCCATCATTCCCGGGGGCTTTGCCCCAGACCGGATCCGCCGTTCGTTGGAAGTCTTAAAAATCGTCCAGACGCTTCATGAGGCCAAAAAGCTTGTGGCCTTTATCTGCCACGGCGGATGGGTGGCCATTTCAGCGAAGATCTTAAAAGGGAAAAAGGCGACAGGAACGATCGCGATCAAAGACGATCTAGAGAATGCGGGGGCGGTTTGGGCAGACCAGCCTGTCGTTGTCGATGGGCATCTGGTCAGCTCTCGAACCCCTGCCGACCTTCCTGAATTTTTAAAAGCAATCCTTAAAGTTATTTAATCCTATGTCATCATCACCATCGTTTGCTGTAGCTCACGCGCCCACTCCTCTATTAAATACTCACGATTTCCGCTCTTCGTTCGGAGGGCATTCCGGAATAGACATTCCCTTGGACTCCCAGCGGCTATTAAGGTCGATCGAGAGCGTGGCCTTTCCCGGATCGAAGTTTACTGTCATCGAACAGGTCTCCGACCACATCGTCCGCGCTGCAACTCAGGAATATCCTGGCCAAGATGTTTTTGTGGACAGGCGCTTTTTAACACCCGTAGATAAAGAGCCTAAGGAAAGAGAGCGTTCTTTGCCAAGCATCCCGGCGCTCCTTGGCGGTTTAGAGTCTTTGGTTGGAGCCCGCTACATCTGGGGAGGCAATTGGCCTGCCGGCATCCCTTTGCTCTCAGAGTATTATCCTCCGAAAATCGATATCGCCCATCTTGATCCCCTCATTGCCGATACGTGGCAGCTCAAGGGAGTTGATTGCTCCGGCCTCTTATATTACGTCACTAATGGAGTGACCCCGCGCAACACTTCCGCTCTGCTGAACTTCGGCAGGCCGGTTTCCATTGAAGGAAAACAGCCGGATGAGATTGTTCATCAGCTTAACGACCTTGACCTGATCGTTTGGAAAGGGCATGTCGTCATTGTTTACGATCAGGAACGGTCGATTGAAAGTTTTGCGGGGAAAGGGGTGATCAAGCAGTCGCTCCAAGAGCGAATCGAAGAACTGATACAAGAAAAAAAGCGCGTTCCTGTCGATGACTATGCGGCAACGGTTGACATCGGAGACAGGTTCGTCGTTCGCAGGTGGCATCCCGATAATATTTAATTAAAAAGCTGACTGTTTAAAATATATCTATTTTAGAGGCGTTGGATATCATTAATAATGATCGATATAATCTAATGTATTTGATATGTTAGTTGAATTAATTGTGGGGATGAAATGCTTGATGCTTTAAATCAAATATTTTACAACGAATCTCTCTATGGACATTCTTTAACGAGTTTGCCTAGCGCAGCTTGGAATGTTGCGACTTCTGAAGACCTCCTTTTCTATCAAAAACCTGATCCAGGAACTGCTGAGACAGTATGCTGTCTTTTTGAGAAATATATGGCTGTAGAAAGGTGGCCGAACGGTGCTATCAAAAGAGCAGAAATTGCAACTAATATTTTACCGTTGAAATACATTGAAATGATTTTTAGAAGGGTCGTTGGCGCTATTTGTGTTGCAGGTCTGAGTATTACCGCTGCTCCCGTGGGTTTAGCGGTTAAAGCGATTCATCTTTTAAATTTGCATATGACAAATAGATGCTCTTCTTCTCATGCTCAAGGATTTGCAAACTGCAGTGACAATTCCTAAATTGTTAAGCTTGGCTTAGCGGTATATCATCAAAAAGCAAAAGGCCCTTTTTTGCGTTAGCAAAAAGAGGGCCTTTGTTTTTCTAAAAAATCAGAACCGTTTTAGTCCTTCATCGTCAATAAGAACTCAACGTTGCTGTTGGTCTTCTTGAGACGTCCGACGAGAAGGTTCATCGCATCAAGAGGAGCTAGATCGGCCAATGCTTGACGCATGAGATAGATCTTCTCAAGCTCATCAGGATGGTAGAGCAGCTCTTCTTTACGCGTTCCGCTCTTGATGATGTCGATAGCCGGGAAGACCCTGCGATCGGCCAATCTGCGGTCAAGGACGAGCTCCATGTTGCCCGTTCCTTTAAACTCTTCAAAGATCACCTCGTCCATACGTGAGCCCGTATCGATCAGCGCAGTCGCGATGATGGTCAGCGAGCCGCCTTCTTCGATGTTGCGCGCAGCGCCGAAGAAGCGTTTCGGCTTATGCATCGCGTTCGCGTCGACACCGCCGCTAAGGATTTTGCCAGAGTGTGGTTGAACGGTGTTATAAGCTCTAGCAAGACGAGTCAGGTTGTCTAGGAGGATCACGACGTCGTGGCCATATTCGACAAGGCGTCTTGCTTTTTCAATCGCCATCTCGGCAACTTGGACGTGGCGCTCTGGCGGCTCATCGAACGTCGAGGAGACTACTTCTCCATTGACGCTGCGGACCATGTCGGTGACCTCTTCCGGACGCTCGTCGATCAGAAGGACGATCAGCACGACTTCAGGGTGGTTCGTTGAAATCGCATTTGCGATGTTCTGCATGATGATCGTTTTACCGGAGCGGGGAGGAGCAACGATCAGAGCGCGCTGCCCTTTACCGATAGGCGCCGTTAGGTCTAGTACCCGTGTCGTCATCCGTTCTTTTGTCGTTTCCATCACAAGGCGGGAGCTTGGGTAGAGCGGAGTGAGGTTTTCAAACAGCACCCGTTCGCGAGCTCTTTCCGGCGGCTTATTGTTGATCTTGTCGACTTTCAGGAGCGCGAAATATTTTTCTTTGTCTTTAGGCGAGCGGATAGTGCCGTAAACAGTGTCGCCTTTTTTCAGGTCGAACCGGCGGATTTGAGCGGGGGAGACGTAAATGTCTTCGGCAGAAGGGAGATAGTTGTAGTTAGGAGATCTCAAGAAGCCGAACCCGTCAGGCAGGACTTCCAGAACGCCTTCGCCGACGAGGACCTGGTCAGGCCTTTCAGATAGATACTTGACCGTCTCGAAAACGATTTGCGATTTTGTCAGGGCGCCGAGATTTTTCAGACCGATGTTGCGCGCGAAATGGGCGAGCTGGTCGATGTTCATCCTTTGCAAGTCAGCGATTTTAGTGATTGTCTCGGGAGGATGCGAATGTTGTGCGTCAGGAGGGGTCAAAGGGGATTTTTCATGTTCCGGTTCTTGCGTTTCTTGTGTGGTGTCTTCTCGATTCATTTAGAAAGAGACTCCTTGTTGGAAACCTTGCAACAGATCAAACGCCCTTTCTCCTACTTAGGAAAATAGGGATCTGGTGAGGGTTTTGTTAATTGTGAATATATATTTGCGACATTCTGTTTAAGCTCGTCGATAGAGCCGTTGTTTTCGATCAAAAACTGCGCCTTGGCTGCTTTATGCATGGGTGACAGCTGTCTGTTCATACGTCTATCGAACTCAAGGTCTTCTTGTTGCCGGTGCTCTTTAAATCGTTGGCGGCAGATAGCAGGATCGGCCATGACGGCAATAACGGCATCGTAAAAGTCTTCCGATTCGCTCTCATAAAGTAGTGGAATTTCAGCAACAAACAGAGAGTATTTTTGCTCGTTTTGAATTTGTAGATACTTTGCTTTAATCTCATCAAACACAGCTGGGTGCAGAATCTTTTCAAGGGCTCTCAGAGAATCCGGATCAGAAAAGACCTTGTCAGCAATCTTTTTGCGATCGAACTGGCGATCGCGGACGATATCTGAACCTAACAGGTTAATGACCTGCTGACCGACAGCAGTATCTGGAGATAACAGCTGGTGAACGATTATATCGGCACTTACAGCGTAGCTGCCGAGCTCTTCAAAGAGACGGCATACTGTGCTTTTGCCAGAGGATAGTCCACCTGTTACAGCAACTTTCTTTAAAGTTAACATTCTCCCCAATTTTTTCCAATGGAAATGTCGACGACGAGAGGGACCGAAAGGGTCATCACATTTTCCATAATATGTTTCACCTTTTTAGCTAATTTATCCGCTTGATCATCAGGAACTTCAAATAGAAGTTCATCATGGATTTGAAGGATCATGGTCCCAATGTTAAGTTCTTTTTTTAATAGGGTGTCGACAGCCAGCATCGCCAGTTTGATCAGGTCGGCGGCAGTGCCCTGAAGGGGCGTGTTGACCGCTAACCGTTCGGCTTGTGCCCGGATCATCGGGTTTTTGTTGTGGATGTCGGGAATAGGGCGCTGTCTTCCGGTAAGCGTTACGGCTCGTCCTGTTTTGCGGACGCTGTCTTTACAGAAGTTAAGAAATTCTTTGATTTTTTTGTACCGCTCAAAGTAGGTCTCGATGAACGCAGCAGCTTCCTTAAACTCGATGCCGAGCTCTTGCGAAAGTCCGTATGCCTGCTGCCCGTAAATGATGCCGAAGTTGACGGCTTTGGACTGGTAGCGCATTTGAGGAGTGACTTTGTTCAGCGGCACATCAAAAACCAGCGATGCCGTGTAGGCATGGATATCTTCTCCCGCTTCGAATGCTGCGATCAAACCGGGGTCTTGAGACAAATGGGCAAGCAAGCGGAGTTCGATCTGCGAGTAATCGGCCGAAACAAAACTGTGGTGGGGTTTCTGAGGCTTAAAGGCCTCGCGGATTTTTTTCCCCTCTTCTGTGCGCACTGGAATGTTCTGTAGGTTGGGATCTTGGCAAGAGAGGCGTCCCGTTGCGGCAATCGATTGATTAAAGGTGCAGTGGATCCGATGAGTTTTTGGAAAAATTTGCTCGGGCAGCGCGTCGACATAAGTAGAGCGGAGTTTTTCAAGCGTGCGGTACTCGAGGATTTTTTTCACAATGGGGGCCGATTCTTGCAGCGATTCAAGGACGTCTGCTGCCGTCGAATATCCCGTTGCTGTTTTTTTAGGGGGCTTGATTCCCATTTTTTCAAATAAAATGACGCTGAGCTGCTTGGGCGAATTGATGTTGAACGTTTCTCCTGCGATCTCATAGATCTTTTTTTCGAGATGGTGAAGTTCGCGGCTTAGCTCATGAGACATTTTCTCTAATTTGTTCACATCGACATAGATCCCTGCCCTTTCCATGCGGAAGAGGACGGAGATCAAGGGAATTTCAATGGATGTGAATAAAGAGGTCAATTCCATTTCTTCGAGCTTTTTTTGGAACAGCGTTTTTAAACGGAGCGTGTAATCGACATCTTCGCAGCAATAGGTGGACACCTCTTCAATGGGGACCTCGTTCATCGTGATCTGTTTTTTTCCTTTACCGATCAGGTCGTCGATCGGAATTTTTACTTTGCCGAAGTGTTCCAATGCCAGTTCGTCGAGGTTGTGGCGTTGGACGTGAGGATTGATCAGGTAAGAGGCCAATAGAGTGTCAAACCCCACCGAAGAAAGATCGATCCCGGCATTTGCCAAAACATGCATGTCGTACTTGATATTGTGGCCGATAAAGCAGATCGCAGGATTTTCGAGCAGCGGCTTAATCAGTTGGATCACCTTATCCCGCTCTATGTTTCCATTAAGAGGAATATAATAAGCTTTTCCATGCTGGACCCCAAGACCTATGCCAACGAGCTCAGCCGTCATCGGTTTAACGCTGGTCGTTTCCGTATCGACGCAGATCTCTTTTTCAGAGCCTAGAGAATGGATGAGGTCTGTAAGCGAAGTTTCGTCGTTAACGAGTTGGTAGGAAACCTTTTCATCGACGGCAGCGGCATGCTTTGTTTTGGAAGGGGCCGGCGTTTGCGGAGCGCTGAGCTCCCGCAAAAGAGAAAGGAAATGCATTTCATGGTAAAAAGCCTGGACTCGCGGAAGATCTGGAGTTTTCAGATGGTAAAAGAGCTCCTCTTTAGGAATATCCAGATCGGTCTGTATCGTGGCCAGCTGTTTGCTAAGCAAAGCGATTTCTTGTCCGTTGATGACCACTTCCCGTTTTTTCCCCGACAGCTTGTCGGGGTTTTCCAAGATTTTTTCTAAAGTTCCAAACTCCTCTAATAGGCTTGATGCGGTCTTGGGCCCAAAGCCTTCAAGCCCAGGGATGTTGTCCGACGCATCCCCCACCATTGCTAAATAATCGATCATTTGCTCTGGCCAAACTCCAAAGAGCTCTTTGACCTTTTTCCGGTCGATGATCAAGTTGTCTTTGTGCGGATGGATCAGTTTTACGTGATCATCGACTAATTGGCATAAATCTTTATCGCTGGAACATAAAAAAACCTTAATCCCTTTTTTTTCCGCCCATTTAGCAATGGTTCCCATCGTGTCATCCGCTTCGACGCCAGGAAGGGTCAAAGAGGGGATCCCTGCGATCTCGCAGAAATATTGGGCTTGGTCCAACTGGGGGAAAAGGTCTTCCGGCATTCCAGTGCGGTGACCTTTGTACTCTTTGTAAATTGCCGTGCGCGACTTCTTATTGTCAGGGCCGTCAAAAACGGAGATGAAATAGTCGGGAGAAAAATCGTTGATGATCTTGTAGATCGATCGGATAAATCCATATAGGGCATTTGTTGAAAATCCCTTCGGATTTGTCATGGGGCCAATGGCGTAGTACGAACGGAACAGGAAGTTGACGGCGTCAACGATGTAAAGGGATTGCATGAAGGCTCTGTAGATTAGAAATCTTCCCCTGATTAAGGGGAAGAATCAATTAATGGATCTCTCCGTAGGGCTGGTACAAGTAGAGGAATTTTCCGCTTAGCTCTGAATTCATGTAAGGGCCCATTTGGAACACGTGGGTCATTTTACCTTTGAAAATAGCTTGGCTGCTGCTAGCTAAGTCAGATAAGAAAGATCGAGGCGGCGACAGTTGGACTACTTGATAAAAATGGTCTTCTGGAATCTGAGCAGCCTTCGCTAAATCTCTCAGGGCGACATTATAATCGGAATTTGCGACATCGATATAACCGAGTTCCTGAGCGGTTGGAGAAACATAGATCTGGGCGCCATAATCATTAATGAGCTTATCTTTGTCAATACGGGGGCGGGCAGAAATAACCGTGTCCACAAATTCGCCGTAAAGAACGGAGGTCACGTTGCGCAAAGAGGCGTCTTCGCCTGGCATCCATGGACGGAAGGGGTTCAGCATGTCTTTATCTTTACCTTGGGTGAGGGTCAAAGACTGGACGCCGTACCGTTCCATCAAACCGGAAAAGTTGAAGGTCGGCCCTAAGATGACTCCTACGGAACCAATCACGCTTGAAGAGGAAGCATAAACTTTGTCGGCAGAGCAGGCGATGTACATTCCGCCGGAAGCGCACATCCCATCAACGAATGCATAAATAGGAATGTTGTACTTTTTTTTGTAAGCCATGAGTTCTTGGTAGATCGCAACCGAGTCAGTGACCGTGCCGCCCGGAGAGTCAATGTACAATAGGATCGCTTTAACGCGGTTGTTGGAGAGCATCCCTTCGCGCGAATCAAGCAGCAGGTTGCTGAATTTTTGGTAAGTCAGTTCCCCTTGTCCAATCACGCCCGAAATGTTTAATTTCAGAACAACAGGGGCTGTATGCGGGAGAAGGTCGCGGTTGCCGTTCGCGTCAGCGGCAATCATGATATCGCTTTTTTCCGGGACGATGTTCGGGCCCGACATCATCATCAATCCGATGAAGACGACGGTGAGGCCGATCAATAGTCCTAAGATTGTTGCAAATGAAGTGCAAAAGCTTCGAATGCTAGCGACGAAAATCGATTCTTTGGTGAATTGCATACAATCCTCTGTTCAATCATGTTGACAACCTAGCCTTATGTTAAAAGAGTTTCATTTTTTTTATACACAAGTAAATTCAAAAATCCCGAATTTGGCATGTCCGATAAAGTTGGACGGCCCTTTGGCCTCCTCTTACCGATTAGTGCTCGAGTTAAAAACTATAGACAA
Source organism: Verrucomicrobiota bacterium (assembly GCA_018239665.1). Lineage (GTDB taxonomy): Bacteria > Chlamydiota > Chlamydiia > Chlamydiales > Rhabdochlamydiaceae > Acherontichlamydia. Next base: position 12,200 of record JAFEGV010000021.1, read on the forward strand.
GTAAACTCCGGAATTTTACAACTGCTTCAAAGACAGAAGCTGAGGAGTGTGGACATGGAAACGGAAAATCCTGTAGTGAACTTGACAACGCTTTCCAACAACCATTTATGGTTTATGGAGATCGTCATTGGTTTGCTTACCTTGATCGCCATCAATTTCATTTTTAAGAGAGTGGTCAAGCATATCCGCCACCGTTCCTTGTCGATGACGCACGATTGGAAAGAGAAAATCGGAGAGATTACTTTTTTGCCTATCACGATCCTGTTGTGGGTTTTGGGAGGCATTTTAGTTCTTGAAGTCCTCAGCAAGCGTTTTTCCTTTATATTTTTTGATGATTATCTCGATGCGTTTCGCACATCGTGCATTGTCGGGTGCATTACCTGGGTTATCATGCGGTGGAAGCATCAGCTGCAGATTGCCATCCTTGACAAGGAGCGTCATACAAGGAAAGTAGACGCCTCCTTTATCCATGTGGTAGGAAAGTTTGCGACTATCGTGGTCATGTTGATCACTGCGATGATCGTCCTGCAGGTTTGGGGGGTCAATCTAGGGCCTTTGATCGCATTTGGCGGTATTGGCGCGGCAGCAATCGGCTTTGCCGCAAAAGATGTCATCGCCAACTTCTTTGGCGGACTCATGCTTTACATCACACGCCCTTTTATGAGCGGTGATTATGTTGTGCTGCCGGCTCAACAGTTGGAGGGGCATGTAGAGGAGATTGGGTGGTATCTGACCTCGATCCGGGATAAGGAAAAAAGACCTGTTTATTTGCCGAATGCAATTTTTTCCAATGTTTTGGTCGTTAATTCTTCTCGGATGACCCATCGTCGAATCTTAGAAAAAATCGGAGTGCGGTATGATGATTTTCCTAAGATGAAGAATTTATGCGAGGAGATCAAGCAGGCGATCAGCGAGCATTCGGCTATTGATACCCATTTGCCCGTTCTTGTCACCTTTAGCGCCTACAACCAATATACGCTCGATATTTCTCTCGATGTCTATACTCTGGCCACCAAATATGACCATTACCTTGCAGTCAAACAGGAAATCTTAATCCTGGTCTATGATGTGATCAAGGCGAAGGGTGCAGAAATGCCCTTCCCGACGATGACCATACAAGGGGCATTAAGCCCTGTTCCAAATTAAAGAAGGGCATCCCGATCTCTTTAGCTCGATTTTGTAACTTTTTAGGGTCAAGGGCCTCGGGGTATTTGCTCTCTGAGGAATTTATTTAATAGGGAAGGAAGAAAACCCCTTCCCGGTTAAATAAATTCCTAGTTCGACCGTAGGTCGATCGTCAGTGGGCGAATGGGCGAGGCAAAGGATGCAAAGTCGAATTTAAAGCTATCCTATGCAAAGACGCAAAGAAAAGCCAATTATGGATCATTGCGTCTTCGAGTCGGTGCATGGATGGCGCTTAAGGCGGCAAGTAGGATCACAGAATTAGTTCGGCAGCTTCTTAGCTTGAGATGCTTGAGGAGCGCTGCTTCTTGAACAAGTAGAGTTCTAAAAAGAGCTCGATAAAGGCAAGAAGCCCGAACAGGATAAAAATGAAGTAGAAATATCCTGGGAAAGAAAATTGGAGGGTAAGGCCAATCAGGGCCAAGAATTGCAGAGCGGTTGTAGCCTTTCCCCAGCGGATCGATTTGCATGCGTAGGTTTTCCAGAGTCCTGAAAGGCTTAGGTAAATTCCAAAAGCGCACAAAAAGAAATCTCGCGAAATCATGGCGAGCGATTGCCATAGCTCAATTTTTCCTTCGACCATCAGTACGCCAAGAACAAAGAAAACGAAGAATTTGTCCATTGCGGGATCTAGGATTGCCCCGAACTGAGTGACGGCGCTGCGCCGCCTGGCCAAATATCCGTCGATGCTGTCAGTGATCATGGCCAATAGGATTGCTGCAATACGAAAGGATGTGTTTTCCACTAAAAAGAGGAAAGCAAGAGGGGCGCGTAGAAAGGAAAGTCCATTGGAGATGCTCAACATCGCTTTATCGAATTAGTTCTCGTCTCGTTGATCCATACCAGCTTCAGAGGGCGTCTCTAAGTCGGGTCGATCGTGCCTTTTTTCTATTCTTATACCAAATAATGCTAATTACAGTCACACTGAAAGCTGCGAAGATCAAGAGATTAAAAGTCTTCAGATAGTGCCAAATCACTTCATAATTTTGCCCGAGAGTGTAGAAGGCGTAGAAGCAGGTGCTGCACCATAGGAAGCATGCCAGGGCGTCCATAAGCATGAATCGATAAAAATTGAATTTGCTCATCCCGGTTGTCATAAAGATGCAGTTGCGCACTCCAAAGGGGATGAATCTCCCGATGACCAGAGTTAAAAGCCCATACTTTTCATAAAAATTCCTCACCTTGTCCATCCGCTCCTGTTTCAACAGCTTGGCAAAAAACGAAAAGCGTTGCAGTTGCCCCCCCACAAGCCTTCCCATCCAATAAGCGCACCAAGCGGAGATATAGCAGCCAAATAGGATGCTTAGGTATAAGTGCCAAGTATGCTCAGGGAGGATTGCCGCCGCGATGAATGCGCTGATAAGAATAAGGATGTCCGCGCTGATGGGGATGTTAAAGCCGGCTAAAATAATAGCCGCGAATACATACCAGTGGGCCTGGTTTGCGTGGCGGGTGATGAAGTCGATTAGTGTATCCATATTACTACGGTTATAGCACATGTCGGCGATTTATTTACAATTAATCCTCTGATGGGCCTCGTTAATTGGAATTTTGATTGATTTATAGTGGTTTTTGAATGTAATTATTGATTGTAAGGGCAGTTAATAATGGGGGAGTATGAAGCAATTAAATTTTTTGGAAGGGCGTAATCAATATTCAATTAAAACGATTGATTTGTCAGAGAAAGTTCAAGTTGTTTCATTGCTCTCGGCATTGTTTTTATCGAGCGTCATCCTTGTTGCAGCCTATGGGAAATTATTTTTTCCCAGCGAAGACCTTCCCCTTCTCGACATTTCAGTGAGTATTTTAGAAATGGGCTTGATCGCATTTCTTATTTTGTACAGAAATCGCATTGAGATGTGGCTGATTGCCTCGATGGTGTTTGCGTCGTGGGGCGGGTATTCCTTATTTTGGTACTTGGTCGAACTTCCCTGCTCCTGCATGGGCGAATCGATCTACGTTCCCCATGGATTTTCCCTTGTCATCGATACGTTATTTTTTTCCTTGAGCCTTTGCGTAGCTTTTTTACTTGGGGCCCGTAAGAAGAACTTAAGCCTTTTCGTTGCCAACTCTGCCATTTTCATGGTTGGGAGCTATGCGCTTGCTAAGTGGATTTTTGAATACGTCTTATTAGACTAGTCTTACGGGCTAGTATCCAACCATAAAAGTTTTCAAAAGAAGATGCCCTTAGATTTTTTCGTATGGCAAAGCGCTGGCCGCGACAGCAACTTGTCTCAAGTTGTTGAACTGCTAGGTCGTGTGAGTTGCCGGCTCTTTAAGAGAGGGCTGCAAAGATGGCTTCTCATCATCGGGGACAGCCAAAGTCTCATGATGGGAGACTAATTCATTAAATTGCCTTCCTAAGGAACGGACAGCGACCATCCAACCCGCGATTGCAAAAAGCAGGATAAAAGCGACGATCGGAGTGCTTAGGGCAACAGTCCCGAAGAACATCAGTAATCCTTGGTGGATAATCGATCCTCCCGATTTGCCTATGCGAGACCCCACGCCGTCAATAGCAGCTTTTCCTTTGAGTTTGCATTCCTTCGACAATGGAATGAATGCAAGCTCTTTCGTCGCATCGAAAAGAGTATATTTGGAAGCGCGGGCAAGACAGTTTTGCAGCGAGCCAAAAAAGGCGCATAGGGCAAGCGGAGTGGTCCCCAGCCAGGTTGAAACGGCCGCAAAACTTGAATCTTTGAAGAAGAAGAAGAAAAAGAAGGCTACGCCAGTCACCAATAAAATCATCGGGGAGATCAATGCGCTTACAGTCCAGCTAAACTTACGGATGATTGTGCCTGAAATAAAGATGCTTGTCACAGTGGCCACAATGCCAATCCCGGTCAGCACTTTGCCCATGTAAGCATTGAAATCGGCAGGGTTAGGATAGAGTTGCTTGACCTGGTCTTTCCAAACGACTTCAACAAGGTTGATCGCTATGTTGTACATCACAACAATGACAGCGATACAGATAAGGTATTTAGATTGAGCAAGATACTTAAAGTTTTTGCGCAGTCCCATTTTAACTTCGGTATTTCCGCTTTGCTCGCGGTAGAATGGAGCGTTATATCCAAAGCCTTGCTTGTGGATATAGCGGAAAAGGCCCATGCAGGCAAGCCCTGCTAAGATGATGACGCTTGTCAGTAAAAAAATTGCTTGGCCCCAAGCGTCGCCGCCGATGGGAAGATTTGGGTTGAAGACGTGCTGCGACATGGAGGTGGCGACTTGTCCGGCCGCGATTCCTGAGAAATTGATGCTGATCCCAAGCAGTCCATAGTAGCGTTTTGCGTCTTTCACGGAGGTCACATCATTTGCAAATCCCCATGCAAGCACCGTCATAATGATCGTGCTCCACATTTCCGACATGACGTAGAATAGGGTGAATGTCCAGTTTCGGAAGATGGCGATCAAGCCCTGACATCCCCTGGGAAGGATTTCTTGAATTTTATCGCAAAGGGCATGGGGGTGCAGCTTGTCTTGGAAGGGGTATAAGAAAAACATGAATATCAGGAAGAACGCGACAAAAATGGTCATCATCACATAAAAAACTTGCTCGCGGCTTACTCGGTTAGAGACGCGGGTAAATAAGAAAGTGAATAAAAAGGCCATTGGAACGATTGCCCATACCTTTAAGAAGGGCAAGGCTTCAGCTCCTGAAGACGGCGCCGTCACAACAAGGGCGTCTTTTGTAGCGCGTAAGAGGCTGTAATTAAAGCCGACCAAGAAGAAGATGATCAGCATGGGGATGAACTTTTTGAGCTCATGCCGGTGTATCGGCCAAAGATAAGCTCGGATTCTACTAAAACCTGCCTTAGAAGGCGCAGACATAAGATGCCTAGGTTGTTTTGCTTCGAGGATAAATTTAAATAATAAACCTACGCCTTCACCAAGAAGGGGTTTAAATTTTTAATTTCCTGAAGTCGGTATCTAGAATTGCCCCTATTATAAGGGTTTTGCTTTATTTGACAACTAGATTGGTTTGCCGATGATTAGTATGCGAGGTGAAAATTAATTTATAGCGGCTTCAGTCGAGATAAAAAATATTTTAGGAATCGCTAAGAGCGTCAACCCCTGGAAGGTGGCCTTGTTCTAGAAATTCAAGGGAAGCTCCCCCGCCGGTGGATAGGTGGGTGAAATTTTTGTCCAAGCGCATTTGCGTGACTGCGGCAACCGAGTCGCCGCCGCCGACAATCGTTACTGCTTTTAACTGTGCCAATGACTCGGCGATTTTTCTCGTGCCGGTTGCAAAATAGGGAATTTCAAAGATCCCAAGAGGTCCATTCCAGAATACCGTGGCGGCTTTTTGCAGTTCGGCCCGCCACTGAAGAATTGTATTGGGGCCGATATCCACGCCTTGAAAACCTGCGGGGATCCCCTGCATAACGGAAGCGAACTGGCATTTTGCTTTTTCACTGATCGAGTCGGCGGCGACAAAATCCCTCGGCAGCCAGAGAGGAATTTTTTTGGTCTTGCATGCATTGATCAGTTCGGCTGCTGTTGAGACCTGGTCATCCTCGCATAGAGAATTCCCGATTGAAACTCCGAGAGCTTTTAGAAAGGTGAATGCCATGGCCCCGCCAATGAATAGACCGTCGACTTTCTCGATGAGCGCCTGAAGAACTCCAATTTTACTCGAAACTTTTGCGCCTCCGATAATGGCAAAAAATGGGCGTTTGGGATTTGTCAGTAAATTGCCCAGAAAAGAAAGCTCTTTCTGCATTAAAAGGCCGCAAGCGGATTTGCCCGGAAAGTATTGCGCAATCGTTGCGGTTGAGGAGTGGGTGCGATGCGCTGTACCGAAGGCGTCATTGACATAGATATCGCCAAGAGACGCTAGCTGCTTGGCAAAATTTGGATCGGAATCGGGATGTTCTTCAGCAGAATGAAAGCGCAGATTTTCTAAAAGAAGGATCTCCCCGTCTTTCAATTCCGCAGCCATCGCTTGCGCTTCTTTGCCAACGCAGTCGTTTGCCATTTTGACAGGGACGTTGAGGAGTTGCGAAAGGTCTTTTGCGCAGGGGGAAAGCGAAAGTTCAGGGTCCCAGCCGCTCTTTGGCCTTCCGAGATGGCTCATCAGAATGGGCTTGCCTCCCTTATCGAGGATAAGTCGTATCGTTGGAAGCGATTCTCGAATACGGGTGTCATCGGAAATTGTTCCATCGGAATTCAATGGAACGTTGAAATCAACGCGCACTAAGACTTTTTGTCCCTTCAAGTCCAAATCTTGGATTTTTAACTTGCTCATATCATAACTCTGAAAAAGGATTAGCGGCTTGGCTAAAATGGGATCCTTTTTTTCGTTTCTTTAATTCGGTCTTTATCGAGAAAAGCAGGTCTTGATCAAAATTCTGATGCGATGCCCATCGAAGGTACTCAACGGGAATTTCAGAAAACGGCCGACCTTTATGTTTTCCCAGCGGCATCGCTTTGAGCATAATAGGACTCTTTAAGCGTTGCAGCAGCTCTTCTGTTGTTTTATACCGATGAGCAAGATATTTGAACACTTCAATATTGACCACCACGTCGCTCATAGCGCGATGGGCCCCTTCTTCGGCAATGTTAAAATGCTGCCTTAATTTCTCAAGCGAATTGATAGGGCTTTCTCCATAAAGCCGAGCAAGCCTCAGGGTGTCGATATAGACATGGGCGTGGAGGTTGCATGGAATTTGATGCTGCTTTGCAGCTGCGCACAAAAAAGCGATATCATTGTTGATCCCATGTCCGACAATGATGTGTTTTCCGACGAATTCGATGACTTTGGGCAGAATTTCTTGAATTCTAGGTTTGCCTTTTACCATGTCGTCCGTGATGTGATGGATGGCAATCGATTCTGGGTTGATCGGCAATTGCGGATCGATCAATGTTTCGTAGGAATCCATGATCTGTTCGAAGGAGAACTTGACGAGGGCGACCTCGATGATTTGATCGGTTTCCGGCGCTAGCCCCGTGGTCTCGCAGTCGAGGCATACGAAAGTGTCTTTTGAAATAAGGCCCATAAAATTGCGATGTCCTTAAGCTTGGACTTGAGAAGAGGGTTTGGTCAAAATGGTATTAATATTGTCGATTAGTTCAGCTCTAGACCGTGCATCTTTGGTGGAATAATGAAGAAACCGCACCGGGTTTTTGTAAAAAAAAGTATTAAAAACTTCAAGGCAATTAAGAGCGTTAAGCCGTCTCTCATTTTCACTAAGCTTGTCCGCTTTCGTAAAAATGATCAGGATTGGAATCTGATGGTGAGAGACCCACTTGGCAAAAGCGCAGTCCTCAGCAGATGGCTCGCGTCGGCAATCCACGAGAAAGAGGATCAGTTTGAGAGTTGGTCTATTTTTTAGATAATGATCAATGGCCGAGGCCCATTGGTTTTTTAGATCTTCGGTCGCCTTAGCGTATCCATAACCCGGAAGGTCGACCAGGGCTAGCTCGTCGTCGACTTTAAAAAAGTTCAGGGTCTGCGTTTTGCCGGGAGTCGCAGAAACGCGGGCAAGGTCTTTTCGTTTCAAAAGATGGTTGATCAAGGAGGATTTGCCTACATTCGACTTGCCGACGATGACGATTTCAGGCAGAGGGTTTCCATGAGGAGTCCTTAGCTGAGGCAATGTCTCATGAGAAAGGGCTGACCCGACAAACTGAGATTGGGAAAAAGAGAGTTTTTTCAAGAGCGTTCTCCCTGGGTTATCTCTATGGTTCTTGATCCCTCTCCTGCATGCGCAATATGAATTTTAAGGCAGTCCTTAGGAAGAAAGGAGGGAATCCTTTCAGCCCATTCGATGCAGCAGATCCCGTCTGCGTTAATAAAGTCGTCAAACCCGGATGAGATAAATTCACGTTCGTTGGGCAAACGGTAAAGATCGAAATGGTAAATTTTCTTCGATCCTTCATAAATGTGTAAAAAACTGAAAGTAGGGCTTGAAACTTGGCGCGGGTCAATTTGAGCGGCGCCTTCAACAAGGCCTCGGATAAATGTAGTCTTGCCGGCGCCGAGCTCGCCTGAAAAGGCAATCGTCGTCTTTTGAGGCAAGTTCGAACCAAATTCTTTTGCAAACGCAAGTGTTTCTTCAGCCGACTTGGTATAGAGCCGGTTGCAAAACTCGGGTTCGCAGAAAAATCGCCCTTTTGAGGCATTTTGCGCCCCCGATTCCTCGCCTACCCTCTCGGGTATGGTCTCGTCATCGGTGCACGGGTAGCTATCGCTCCCCTCGCAAACTGCCTTAAAATCATCGATTTTTCTGGACTCCGGAGTTTTGCAATCGGCTCTACAAATAATACTATTCGCTGTCGCTTGCTTCATCTTTCTCCTCTTCCAACCATTGGTCGATGAAGGAAGCGAACTCTTCAATTCCGGAGAGGGTTTCAGCAAAAGCGTTAATTTTGCTTTCTTCGAGTTGTTTTTGGATGAATGCTAAAAAGTGCTCCTCAATCTGAAAGCGGTTTTGGTTGGGAACTTCTTCCAATGGGATCGGTTTCAGTTGGTTCTTCACAAAATCTTCAATGACAGCTTGCTTGCTATTGTACAGTTTGCCTGTAACAGCAGAAGAATAAACAATCTTAGTGATCGGCTCTTTGCGTTTGACAATGTAGTTTTTAATGACCTCAGGATCTTCAGAAACGAAGAATCGTTTAGCCTTTAAGCCGCCGACCCGTTCCTTGTTCTCAGGGCATTTGGAAACCCAGTCATAAATCGCGTCTTGAGGATTGGGGTGGGTATTGTCTCCGAAGACTTTGCCTGTGAACGGGCAGATATAGATTTTCGTTGTCTGTTCGTTGACGCTCTGTTGGCCGTATTGAATTTTAATCTCTGTTTCGCGCCAAAGCTTTCCTTGGGATTCAAGATTTTTGATCAGATCTTCTTGGCTTTGGTAGATCATTTTATCGCGAATGAACAAAACGGGACTGATGTTAAATTTTTTTTCTAAGAAAAAGAGATAGGTTGTGACGATATCCGCTTTCCGATTTTTCTTAAGAAATTTAAGCAGTTCGTCTTTTAGCGTCCCTGAAATAGCCACTGTTGCCATTTTCCCCTCAATTGCCTTTTAAAATGATGAATTACACTACTGTAAATCCATATTAACCTTCAAGAGTAAACCTTATCGTTCCACAGTGCAGGATGTAATAAAAATATTTTAAACGCCTGAAGGCCATCTTGATAAAACATGTTAAGGGGTTGGAATGGGAACGCAGCTTCTTAAATAGTGGATGGAACAACAAGCTATAAATTTATTTTGATCGAGCTGGGCGGAATTTGCGTTATCGTTGATGGCTGGGTATTTCTAGCGGGCGCGCAATGCGTTTAGAATCACGGCGATGTCAATAATTTCTTGGAGCATGGCTCCAATAGGCGGAGAGATATAGCCGAAAACGGCAATCACCATGAGCACCAGGCTCAGCCCTATTCCGATTCCGATGCTCTGCTTTGCAATATAGAGCATCCGCTTGCCGATGGTGATTGCGTCCACGACCTTGGACAGATCGTCGACAAGAAGGACGATGTCCGCAGATTCCGCCGAGATGGCCGTTCCATGGGCGCCCATAGCAACTCCCACGGTTGCCGTGGCAAGGGCCGGCGCATCGTTAATCCCGTCTCCCACCATCATTACAGTTTCGTGCTGGTCCAAAAATTGTTGGACGATCTTCACTTTTTGCTCAGGGAGCAGCTCGGCCTCTACCCTTTTGATTCCTGCTTGCCTGGCAATGGCTGCTGCGCTTTTTTTGCTGTCCCCTGTCACCATAGCGATCTCTTTAACTCCTAAGCCCCGCAGCTTTTCGATCAGAAGAGGGACTTTGGGACGAATTTGATCGCTAATGACCAAAAATCCCAAGCAAGCATGGTCTTTTTCAAGGAAGATCAATGTCTTGCCTTCTTGATAATAACGATCGGCAACTGTTTTGCCGTTCCCTTTATTGTTTTCTCCTAAAAAGTCAAAGGATCCGATCCGGAAGTTCTCTCCATTGATCGTTCCTTCTACTCCACGGCCTGGGACTTCTTTAAAAAATTGAGGCAAGGGAAAGGAGGCTGTCGATTCTTGTCCTTTTTTCACGATCGCCGCAGCGATCGAATGGGAAGAAAACTGCTCGATGGAGGCCATGTTGAAAAGGATCTTTTCCTCAGTCATTTCGCTCAAGCTGACTACGTTTTCCACAATGGGGGTTCCGAACGTGATCGTCCCCGTTTTATCGAAAAGGGCCGCTTGAACGGTCGCGATTTGTTCCATTGCAGAGCCTCCCTTGACAATGATCCCTTCGTCAGACGCTCTGTTGATCCCGCAAATGACCGCAAGCGGGGTAGCTAGGATGAGGGGGCACGGAGTTGCGACCACCAGGACTGCAAGAACCGTTGTAAACTCTTGGGTCATCCAGAATCCGATGCCGGCGATCGCCAATGTCAGGGGTGTGAAAAATATTGCATAACGGTCGGCTAGCCGCTGGATAGGAGCTTTTTGTTCCTGCGCCTTTTTGACCAAGGCGACGATCTTTCCGTATTGGCTTTCTTGGCTCCGCTTGTCTGCCCGGATGCTGATGGCGCCGTTGACATTGACGCTGCCGCTTAAGACGCTGTCCCCGATGGTTTTGCTATGCGCAAGAGGTTCTCCCGTCAGCGCAGACTCGTCAATTTCGGCAGATCCTTCCACAATCGTCCCATCCACAGGGATGAGGTCCCCAGGCCTTACAATCAAAAGATCGTTGATCTGGACTTGTTGGACATCGATTTCTTCAATCAGGTTGTCTCTTCTGCGTCGCGCTATTCTTGGAGCCCTCTCGAGAAGAGAGGTCAGCGAAGATGAAGCGCGACGCATGCCGTAGAACTCTATCGCCTCGCCGCCTGATTGCATCAAGACGACGACTGCGCCTGCAAAAGACTGTCCGGTCAAAATGGCTGTGATAATTGCAAGCATGGCGACGATGTCGGAAGCAAATTGCCCGTGGAGCATCCCTTTGCATGTTTGATAAATGATCGGCAAGCCGCCGATGATCAGCGTTGCAAACCAGATCCAATGGCTATAATCGAAGAGGGGAAAGGCAAAGTAAAACGCCGCTCCCAAGAGGAGGCCGAACAGGGTAAAAACGGGGTTGGGGTATTGTTTTAAAAAGGTCCAAACGCGTTGCAATGGAGATCTCCGATCAAGCAGCCTCAAGGATGGGTCGTCCCTGTCTTCTTAGAGGCTATCTTCCGGATATAGACCATTTCCTAATTTTTCGGGGTTTTTTCTCCTGCAATGCTCGCTGCTTCGTCTTAAAAAGAATGGTAAATTACAATTTTAATTGCAGGGTGGCCTCAGTATGCGCATTAGCAGGGCCGTGAATTTCTCTAATGGTTAGTTTTATCAATCATTTTGTATTCGTTGTTGAATTCAAGGGTTGATTTTGAACTTGAGGACTGGTACTATCTTGAGTTTCTTTTCTAAAATTTTGTTTGCGCCTAAAAATTGCTAGGTCAACAGTCGAATGGAGGTTAAGGACGTATGGCTCTAATTCTTGAAGAATCCCTGGTTCTAGAAGAAATCGAAGTCCCTGGTTACGAAAGGGTTGTGCGTGTTAAAAATGAGCAGGCGGGGCTTAATGCCATCGTTTGCATCCATACGACTGGAATGGGCCCGGCCTTGGGCGGAATTCGGATTTTCCCTTATGCCACATTTGACTCAGCGCTCAATGATGTGATGCGCCTTTCCAGAGGCATGACCTACAAATCTGCTCTTTCCGAATGCGGCTGGGGCGGAGGAAAAAGCGTCATCATCGCCGACCCTAAGAAAGAGAAAACTGAAGAGCTCCTCTTTGCATTCGGTCAAGCTGTGGATCAATTAAAAGGCGACTATATTTGCGCCGAAGATGTGGGATGCTCTCCGCAAGATGTGATGGTCATTAGCCGCGCCACCCCATACGTGGTCGGCCTGCCTCATGACAAAAGCAGCGGCAACCCCTCGCCTTATACGGCATGGGGCACTTACCGGGGCATCCAGTCGGTCCTGAAAAAAACCACCGGTTCCGATTCAGTAGAAGGAAAGGTCATTGCGATACAAGGGATGGGCAGCGTCGGCGCCAGCCTTGCGGAATTCCTCTTTTGGAACGGAGCGAAAATCATCATGAGCGATATCGACTCTGAAAGATGCCAGCGATGGGCAAGGCAGTTTGATGCGCAAGTCGTCTCTCCAGACGAGATCCTCAAGGTGACATGCGACGTGCTGGCTCCTTGCGCAATGGGCGGAGTCATCAATGCTCAAACGATCCCCCATTTGCGTTGCAGCGCGATTGCTGGATGCGCAAACAACCAATTGTTAAAAGATCAAGATGCCGACGAGTTAATGGCCCGAGGGATTTTGTATGCGCCTGATTTCGTGATCAACGCGGGCGGTCTGATCAATGTGACGCAAGAGCTTGAAGGCTCCGGTTACAATCCTGCAGTAGCGAGAAATAAGATCCATAAATTGTACGATCAACTGATGGTCATTTATGATATTGCAGAGCAAAATCGCTGTTCAACGCACAAAGCTGCAATGGCGCTCGGCGACTACCGTTTGAAGTATCGGATTGGCAAAAGACAAAATCCACCAGTATTTCACCACGCTACAAACAAAAAATAAGCGACGCTGAAACTTTCATGGAAACACTCATTCATGTGCTGCATCGACGATTTGATGCAGCCCTAAAAAAAGCTTTTCATTCAGAGCTTCCTCAAGACTCAGAATTATTTTGTTCCGAAATTACCCAATCCACTCAGCCGCAATTTGGGCACTACCAGTGCAACAATGCGCTAAAAATTGCTAAAGAGGTAAAGAAAAGTCCGCGGGATGTTGCAACGCTCATCGTGCAGTCCGTTGACAAGAACGGAGATGATGGGCTGCCGATGCTCTCCAAACTGGAAATTGCAGGGCCGGGATTTATCAACATCACGATCGATCCGACATTCCTTTCAAAGCAGGCGACGGAGCTTCTCCGAGATGAACGGCTTGGAGTTCCCCTCCCGGCTCGCAAAGAGAAGGTCATTGTCGAATACTCGTCGCCTAACATTGCCAAAGAACTCCATGTCGGACATTTGCGTTCGACGATCATCGGAGACTCCCTTGCTCGCCTGTTCGAATTTTTAGGCCACGATGTTTTAAGGCTCAATCATATTGGAGATTGGGGCACCCAGTTTGGGATGCTCATCGCCTACATGCAGGATGTCGCTCCTGAAGCGTTGACAGGGACAATGCATGCCGACCTGCCGCAGCTTATGCAATGGTACAAAGAGTCCAAGAAACGATTCGACGAGGACCCCGACTTTAAAAAACGATCGCAGCTTCAAGTTGTCCGATTGCAGGGCGGAGATCCAGGATCTCTAAAAGCTTGGCAGGCCATTTGCGCCATCTCTCGAACAGCATTTTCTGAAATCTACCAACTTCTCGACGTGAGCCTTGTTGAACGGGGAGAGTCTTTCTACAACCCGTTTCTTGAAGAGATCGTCAAAGACCTCGATAAAAAGGGATTGATCACCGTATCCGATGGCGCTAAGTGCATTTTCCTCGAAGGGTTTGCAAACCGAGACGGAACTGTGCTTCCGATGATCGTGCAGAAATCGGACGGCGGCTACAACTATGATACGACTGATATGGCTGCGATCCGCCATCGCGCAACTGTTGAGAAGGCTGATCGAATCATTTATGTCACAGATGCTGGGCAAAGTCTGCATTTTGCCATGCTATTTAAAGCTGCTGAAAAAGCAGGATACTATGATCCTAAAAAAGTCCATGTAGACCACGTCCCATTCGGCGTAGTTCTAGGCGCCGATGGAAAAAAATTCAAGACCCGGTCCGGTGAAGTGGAAAAGCTCGTCGATCTGCTCCTTGAGGCGATCCGTCAAGCTAAGCAGATTATGTCGGAGAGGATGCCCGATCTAGAGGAAACTGAACTTAACCGCCTTTCCCAAATCTTAGGGATCGATGCGGTCAAATACGCCGACTTAAGCTGCCACCGCGTCAAAGATTACATGTTCAGCTATGAGCGGATGCTCAAGTTCGAAGGCAATACGGCAGCATTCTTGCTTTATGCCTTTGTGCGCATCCAAGGGATTAAGAGAAAGGTTGGATTGGATATTCAAGAGGTCATGAAAGTAAGCGAGATCGTCCTTGAGCACCCTTCCGAAATTTCCTTGGCGATGCATCTGCGTCAGTTCGGTGAAACGCTTGACTGCATGTCCCGCGAATTATTGCCCAATCGTTTGTGCGATTATTTGTACGCGCTGGCAGAAAAGTTCCATGCCTTTTTCCGCGATTGCAGAGTCGAAGGGAGCCCGGAGGAAAAAAGCCGTCTTCTGTTGTGCGAAGCAACTGGACGGATGTTGGAAAAGGGACTTTCTATTCTCGGCCTGAAGACTTTAGACCGGATGTGAAAACGTCTGAGAAATGAGGGGCGTCTTGTTTTTCTCTCCAGCGATTTCCCGCACATATTTGGGGACTGCGTAACCGGAAAGACGGGCGGACAGCTCATTCATTAACTCCAGCCCTTTCGTTTCGGAAACTTCGAAGTGCAGCGTTCCTAACACTTTATCGAGCTGGTGCAAGTAATAAGGGATAATTCCTTGATCGACCAAGGTTTCGCATAGGCTCTGCAGGGTTTCAAGATCATCGTTCACCCCTTTCAAAAGCACAGTTTGACATAAGATCGGAATGCCCAGTTTTTGAATGTGCTTCATTGCAGAGCGAACATCATCGTCCCACTCTTGGCAATGGTTGGAATGGATGGTGAAGAAAATTTGAGGGCGGCACGCTTTCATGATTTCGAGGAACTCGGGATCTATTCTCTCAGGAATCCCTATCGGGAAGCGGGTGTGGAAGCGGATCCGCTTGACATGAGAGATCGCGCTGAGGGACTCGATCAGGCTCTTCAATTCCCGATTGGATAGGGACAATGGATCCCCTCCGCTCAGGATGATCTCGCTTAAGCTTTCCTCTTTTCTAATGGCTTCAAGCTCATCGGCAAACCCCTTTTGAGAGGTCGCATAGTCAAAATGCTGCCTGAAGCAATAGCGGCAATGCATCGCGCAAGCGCTGGAGCACAAAAGCAATGCCCGGCCTTGGTATTTATGGAGCAGTTTAGAGGTCTTCTGCGAAGGGACATCTCCTACCGGATCGGAACAAAACCCAATAGACTCGATTTTTTCTGCCGCTGTAGGGAGGAATTGACGCAGGATTGGGTCGTTGATGGACCCTTTTTCGATTTTTTCAGCCAACCTTCGCGGGAGGTTTAAAGGAAAATGGGAGATGTGGCAGACATCGCGCAGACCATCAACTTCCAACTCGAGAAATTGGCAGAGCTCTTTCCAGTCGGTAAAATTGGTGCGTTGGATCTCCCTCCAAAGCGGGGGTTTATTTGCGTGCATGGACCATTAATCCTAATAGGTGAGATATCATACGCTATTGAGTACTCTTCGTCAATATTCCGTGGACAGGTGGCAAGGGCAGAGAAAACTTAAATTTTAAGCGGGGAGCTTCTCTTATGGGGCGTGTTTATGTAAAGCTTTAATTATTAACATCTTATGTTAATTGAGGCGGTGTTGTCCCTGCTTAGCATATTCCCCTGCGCCCTTATATAAGGGGGGAATGGACTAACATGTTCCTGCAGGCAGGTTTGAGCGGTTCTGGGAGGATGCCTTTTGAGTTGGCGTTTCCGCTGGGGTGCGGGATACGTCCGCTCCAATGGCATTAAGTTTTGCCACGATCTGCTCGTAGCCTCTATCGAGGTAATGCAGTCCGGAAATTTGACTTGTCTCGGGCGCAAGCAATGCGGCTAGGACATAGGCAAATCCGGCGCGCAGGTCTGGTATTGTGACATCTTTTGCAGTGAGCGGCGTCGGACCTTTGACGACGATGCTGTGTTGAAAATTGTGGGAGGCAAAGCGGCAGGTCTTTCCGCCTAAGCAGTGGGTAAATGGCTCGATGTCGGCGCCCATCTGTTTGAGCGTTGCTGTGTAGCCGAACCGATTTTCATAAATTGTCTCATGGACGACGGAGGAGCCATGGGCTTGGGTCAATAAGACGACAAAAGGTTGCTGCCAGTCGGTCAAAAAGCCGGGATGGACGTCCGTTTCGATCAAGACTCCCCCTTTTAAAGGGCCTTTATGGAAAAACTCGATCCCATCTTTCTTGATCTCGAACCCTGCGCCCACTTCGCGGAGCTTATTGAGAAAGGTGATCATGTGCTGTTGCTGCGCTCCTTCGACAAAGACCCGTCCTTGGGTGCTGATGCCAGCTAGCGCTAAGGAAGCTGCTTCGATCCTATCGGTGATCACCGTATGCTCAACGTCGAAAAATTCGGTTGCTTGTTGGATTTGGATGGTACGATCCGAATCGATGCCGATCGTCACGCCAAGCTTTTGTAAAAAGAGGATCAAGTCGATGATCTCAGGCTCGATGGCGGCGTTTTTAATGACGGTTGTTCCTTTAGCGCGCGCAGCGGCAAGGATCGAGTTTTCTGTAGCGCCAACCGAGGGAAAGGGAAGTTGGATCAATGTTCCTTTCAAACCTTGATGGGCCCGCGCTAAGTAAGCGCCTTCTTTTTTCATTTCGCGGTATTCGATGGTGGCGCCGAGCTTCTCAAGCGCTGCAATGTGAAAGTCCACAGGACGTTTGCCGATTTTGCATCCGCCGGCAGTTGGAACAATGATATCTTCATCCGTTCTTCCGAGAAGAGCGCCGATCATGAGGATAGGAATCCGGTTGGCCCCGGAAAAGCGTTGCGGGACGTATCCGGTTTTGAACTCTTTGGTGACAATTTCAAGGACGCCCTCTGCCCGGTCCCAATGGACGACTGATCCGATCTCTTTGCAGAGATCGACGGTGACTTCCACTTCTGCGATGTTCGGAACATTGTAGAAGGTGCACCGTTTATCGGATATCAGAGAGGCAACCAATAATTTGGTGATCGCATTTTTAGCGCCGGCTGCGCGTACTTTTCCTTCCAGCGGTTTCCCACCTTTAATCTTCAGAATATCCATGCGTCATCTCTCTTTTATAAACGGCTTTATTTTGAGGGAATTGCAAAACTCCATTCGGTCGCAAATTCGCGCTCGCTGCGCCGGTCCGATTTTTTGAAAATCGCCTAAGGCCCAAAAGATTATGTCGATTTTCAAAAAATCGAACCAGCTTTGCGATCATCAAATTTGCGCCTCGAAGCGAATTTTGCAATCCCCTCGTGTGCAGAAAATCGAAGGTTCGATTGTTGCGGCGTGTTGCATTCTTACCCCTACTCTTATCGTTAAAAAAGAATAAAAGTAAAGAGGATTTGCCCGAGCGCTGGTCCTTTTCTAAAAGAAGGTCTGGTTCTGCGCAGAGTTGTCGTTCACTTGTCCGTTAGTCACCGTAGCTTGCGTGAACTGTCCGATGTAGATTGCAGGCAGCAGCGATGTCCCGGGGTTGAACAAATTGGTGCCTTGCCAGTAGGTGTAGTTTTTGTACCACTGGATTCCTGAGGATGCGGTCATCTTTAGGCGCATCAGACTAAAGTCGCGCAACGTTTGATACCTTGTCGTTTCAGGGCCTGACAAGGAGGTTTGCAGGACAACCTGGGCATACGTGTTGATGCCGAGCCAACAGTTGAAGTCTTCAGAAATGCTTTCCTGGTTTCTTCCATTGGTATTTGGCTCATATTGAAGGCCATTGGCGATGCTATGGCCTTCCCAGGAAATGCTATAGCGATCATAGGGAAGGTCGGGATCGTAGATGGGAAGAGAGCTGTCATTTGTAAAAGGATTGTGGGTGTCTCTCCAGAGGAAGTCGACCATGTCCCTAACTTTATAGGTCTGATTGTCTCCGCCTGTTACCGGAAGATTAATCCATAGCTGGCTTGGAGCGTAAGTCTGTTCCCAACTTGTGACCATTGCGGTCGTGAGCAAAAAATATCCTGCAAAGAAATGATGATCGTTATAGACATAGTTGCCAAAATCAACTCCGCTATCAACATATTGTTGAAGGTTAGGTCCTTTTGCCCAGGCTCCATTTCCTCCGGCTCCATTGACGCAAATTCCGCCGCTGGAGCGATCTGCGACAAAATAGGAAGAGCCGGGAGTTCTTCCAATCAGATAAGCATTGAGGACGCTTTTGGCATTATCGATATAGGGTTGTGTTTTTGCAATAATTTGAGCTGTTGTGTTGCCATTTTTGGTCATGTAATATGAGATGTAAAGAGCTGTTTTGGCCAGCATATAACATGTTTTTCCTGCGTCGTATGCAGGATCGAGCTGATTTTCAGGAAAGTAAGGAAGGGGGATCACTTCATTTCCGATCATGTTCAGTGCTTGGCCAAGCTGCGTCAATTGAGTAGATGTGAAGGTGAGCGTGCTCGGAATGAAAAGGTCTGTAGGAGTAAACCAAGAGGGAGTTCCGCCTTCAAGAAAAGTCACAACTCCATTGATACATTCCGCAGTATAGAGAGTTCCTTTAATCGTATCGTTGTAAATGTAGTTTTGAAGAGGCTG
>JAFEGV010000022.1 GCA_018239665.1 Verrucomicrobiota bacterium
TATGATTTTGTTCGCCGCATCGACACTCGCAAGGTCGGCAAAAAAGTCATTGAGAACCTGATCGAAGCGGGTTGTTTTGATTTTACAACTTGGAGCCGTCCTGCCCTTCTGATCAGCGTTGATCCGATATTTGATGCCGCAGCCAAAGAGCAAAAAGATGCGGCCAAGGGGATCATGAATTTATTTTCTTTGATCGACAATGAGAAAGAACAGAGCTTTCATACTCCTCCCGAAGTCAAAGAGCATGTTTCAAAGCAAAAAATCTTAAAGCGGGAATTTGAACTGCTCGGTTTTTACCTCAATGGCCATCCGCTGGACGATTACCGTTCCAGTCTGCAAAGGCTCTCTTGCGTCCCGTTAAAGGAACTTGAGAACTTGCCTAACGGCTCCGTCTGCCGCGTTGCCTTCATCATTGAGGCCATTTCTGTGAAGATTTCGGCAAAAAGCCAGAGAAAATTTGCAATCTTGACAATCAGCGATGGTATCGATCGCTTCGAGCTTCCCATCTGGCCTGATCTCTATGAAGAAAAGGCCTTATTGCTCCTCGAAAACCAGCTTTTATATGCCGTCGTTCAGTTAGAGAAGCAAGAGGGGGAGTCAAAGCTGCAATGCCGCTGGCTTGACGATCTCACGAAGGCGGATGAAACGATGATCCGCGTTTGCGACGAGGCTTTTGACCGGGCCAAGAATCAGGCCCGAATGTCTGAGCTGCGAGAAAAAAGAAACGAGGCGAAGTCGAAGAGCGCGCAGGTTGAAAAACCTAAGGAGGCAAAGATGCAAGGCCCGCTTAAGCTGACCATCAAATTGAATATCGATGATCTCAGGATGAGCCACATCCTCTCATTGAAAAAGGCTTTCCGTTCCCACTCCGGGAAAATCCCGGTCCAGCTTCATTTTGTCACGAAGAAAGAGACCATTAGATCGGTCCATATCGATGCGAGCTGGGGCGTAGAGCATCGCTCTGAGCTCGAAGAGAAGATCCGACGCGTGCAGTCCTTAGAAGCTCTGCATTGGGAGTATTGAGATGTCCTTTAAAGAGATTGATGTTTCTACTTGGACCCGCAGGGAATATTTTGAACATTATCTCAATCGGATCACGTGCACATATAGTATAACGCTGAATTTAGATTTGACTATTCTTCTTAAAGAACTGAAAAAACGAAATTTCAAGCTTTATCCTGCGATGATTTATTTGCTCTCTGCGGTCGTGAATCAGCATGAGGAATTCCGCACCGCCTTTAATAATCAGGGCAATGTAGGGATATTTGACCTCGTTCATCCTTCTTATACAATTTTTCAAAAAGATAGCGAGACGTTTACAAATATTTGGACCGAGTACACTCCTTCGTTTTCTGAATTTTATAAAGCCTATTTGCTGGATGTTCAGAATTATGAGAATATCAAGAGTTTTTTGGCGAAACCGAATATGCCATCGAATTGTTTTACTATCTCAAGCATACCATGGGTAAGTTTTACGGGCTTCAATTTGAATTTGCCGAAGGTCACAGACTATCTTCTTCCCATTTTTACAACAGGAAAGTATTTCGAGCAGGACGGAAAGATCTGGTTGCCGATCGCAATCCAAGCTCATCATGCTGTTTGCGACGGGTTCCATACGGCGAGATTGATTAATGAATTGCAAGAGATGATGAATATCTTGTTCCAAAATACCTGATCAAACTGAAATCATTACAGAATCGTTTAAGGAATAAGGGAGTTTTGCAACTCCCTGTAGAAATCAATCGATTTGTATTTTCCTGCGAGAGATCTAGACTTTGACCGGATAATAGGTCCGGATGATTTGCTTGAAGTATTCATTAGGATCGTCAACGGCCATTTCTTTAGCGGCGGCCTTGGCTTCTTCTTCGCTCGGAATGACCTTCCCTTCGTAGAACGCTTCCAGCTGGATTGCGGCAGCGACGGGATTGAACTCTTTGCATTCGTTAGCAGCCCGCGTGTAAACGAAGCAAGCGTTTCGAATCCCCATTGAATCCAACATTTGTTTCATGGCCTTGACCTCGTCTTCTTTGTCGTCGACGAAAATGACTTTTGAAGGGAGATATCCTGTTTTAAGGAAGACATCTCTAAGAAACGTGGCTTTTTTAATCCCGTTTGTCAAAAAGATCCCGTTGTAAAATGTAGATGCGTCCAGCTTGTCAAAGGATCCAGGAATTTTTGTGCGGGAAAAATCGATTCCAATACTCTTGAACTGCCGTTCCGACAGCTCGTTGATTTTTTCGATAATGGTCGAATACCACTTTCGAAATCCTCTGGAGGTCAAACAGAAAGAGGCAATATCGTCGTCTTGAAGTTTGCCAATAAGCGGAGCGAGGGCTAATTCAACAGCTTTGGCCGGCAGTTCAGATGCGATCCGATAGGTGATCATGTCGTGAGGGTTTTCCGGAGACTTGAGATCATAATCTCCAGCAAGCTGTTCGCGCATGTATTGGCGTCCGGCCCCGGTGCCGATCATGAGGGGGGAGTTGGTCTGCGTGTCGTCCTGATCCAAAAAGAGCGCGCTGCCCTCTTCAACTTCCTTAAGGATGTCTTCAATATTGTTTGTAACATAATACGTTTCATTGCTTGCTGCAATAACGCCTGATACGCTCATAAATAACCTTGGTATATAAAAATTTCCAGAATTCTTATAAAATTATAGCGCTTTTTGTGTGTTCGGTTCAATAGGTTAAAAATATAGAATATTAATAATGCGGCAAATTGCGGGGGCGTCTTCCTTGAAGGGGACTCTGCGGTTTAAGATGCCGAAGAATAATTTCCTATGGTTCAACCATCTTATTGACAAAATGGATAGAAAAAAGGAGAATTTCCATCACTCTACAGGTTTATTCCAGATCCCTTTTGCATGAACCGCTGAGGGTAAAAAAAAGGATTGGTAATGTTCAAAAAAGTTCTTGCTCCTCTGTGTTTGACGTCGTTGTGTTTGATCGGGCTTCCCCTTCAGGCAGCTTATACGATCAGTAATGGAAAATTAATGAATTCCAACGATGTTGCCACGATGTCCGTCCAGGAACATTACAGCGCGGCAATGGACGCCTATCAGGAAAAAGATTGGGAAGTAGTTATTCGGCAAGCAACGATTGTGATCAAGAATTTCCCTACAACTCCATTTGCCCAAGACGCGCTTTATTTGTTGGGAGTAGGGTATTTTCAGGTGCGCGAATATGAACTGGCAAATCAGAATCTGACCGCCTATTTAAAAAAACAAACGACTCCCAAGTATTTTGAAGAAGCGATCCAATATAAATTTAAGATTGCTGAGAAATTCCATGGCGGTGCAAAGAAGCATATGCTTGGGTGGGAAAGCATGCCCAAGTGGGTTCCAGCCCGCGAAGAAGCGATTGCGATCTATGATGAAGTGATCACAGCCCTTCCTCATCATGAGCTGGCAGCCCAGGCCCTTTTTGGCAAAGCGCAGCTGTTATTGAAAGATGAGGAATATAAATCGAGCGTCGAAACGTATCAAACCTTGATCCGCAGGTTTCCAAAACATCCTCTTGCAGTAGAAAGCTATATCGGCATCGGCCAAGTCTATTTGATGCAGTCCCAAGATCAATACCCCGATCAGGACTATCTTGACTTAGCTGAAATCAACTACCGAAAGTTCCGGCAGGATTTTCCAGGGGAAGAAAAGCTCGGCGTTGCTGAAGGGATGCTTTTTGAAATGAAGGAAATTTATGCAAGTCATCTCTATGAGATCGGAAGGTTTTATGAACGGACAGGCAAGCCTCATGCTTCTTACATCTATTATACGCGCATCATAGCCAAATACCCAGAAACAAAGGTCTCTCAGTTAGCAAATCGACGGCTGCATAAGCTCAATTATAAGCCCGATAGCAGCGATGGCAAAAAAAACCTTCATGAAGCAATTCAAAAAGGACCTTCGACGCCATTAGAACAACCGACCCCGCAGCCTCGACAAGAGACGAAAAAGCCCTCGCTATTGGATTTGCAGGTCACAGGTCAAATTGTCCAATCTGAAGAGAATGCTCCTAAACCGGATGCTGCAATACAAGAAGCGAACACAACGGATAAGCAGTGAGATTTTTCTTTTGCGCAGTACCGCTCCTGCTCCTTATGGTCGGCTGCGGATATCGCTTTCAAGACGAAAAGCCTTCCGATGGCCCTGTGACCATCAGCGTTCCTTACATTAGGGGCGATAATGAAGGACAATTAAATACGGAGCTGACTCGTATCCTTTCTAACGATCCCCATTTCGAATATCGTCAAAACGGAGGGATGGTCGTTTTAGAAGTGGCTGTCATCAATGACGGAGATGAACGGATAGGCTATCGTTACGACCGAAATCCCACATCGGGAAAACGGCGTCAGAATATCGTTGGCACAGAAAATCGAAGGAACTTGACTGTCGAAGTCAAGTTGATCGACTCTTATACAGAAGAGGTCATCATCGGACCGGTGCACGTCAAAGCGCGCGCCGACTATGACTATGTCGATTCGAACTCTGTTCGGGATCTTACCTTTACCAACTCTGCTGGCAAGACGCAAACGGTCATCGATTTTTCTTTAGGGCAGCTTGATTCCATTGAAGGAGCTCATGACGATGCTGCAGTTCCCATATATCGGCAGCTTGCTCAGAAAATTGTTGATGGCATCGTCAGTCAAGGTTGGTAAAATAAGTTGCATATGAACTTATCGAAAATCGACGAAGAATGTTGCTTAAAGTAAGGTTCGGAGGAGAAACTGCATGGAAAGCCTGCCTGTCAAATCAGAAATCGTTCGACCTGCCGTTATTGAATCTCTTCCCGAACTATTGCAATGGGTCCATGATCAAATTAGATCCTCCGGGCTTCCCATCAAGATGGCACGTAAATTTGAGCTTGCTTTAGAAGAAGCGATTGTCAATGTCATCGAGTATGCATACCCGCAAGAAGCCGGGGCCATTACGCTCAAAACAGTTTTCCATCCGCTGCAAAAACTCGAATTTATCATCGAAGACCATGGAATTCCTTTTAATCCTTTGAATGAGATCAAAGTCAATCAAAGCTCTGAGGAAGAGATCGCTATCGGGGGATTAGGAATCACTTTTTTGAAAACATTTGTCGACCAAGCCCATTATGAGCGGATTGACAACGCTAATGTGCTCAAAGTCGTTAAGAACCTTAATGTTTCTTCCCAATTGCCGAGATGATCGCTTCGGTGTCTTGAACTTCTGTCAGGAAGTGCTGAAGGATTTTCAGGATATATTTGGGAGTGTTGTAAACACCGCTTGTTCTATAGACAATCTCAAGCCTGGGCTTATTCCCTTGGATTAAAGCGATGAGAGTTGTGGTCGTTGGGATCTCGTCGATGAGTTGAGGGACGATCCAAATGGCGAACTGATCGTTGAACAGGGTCACTTTGTCAGGTGTTTCAATGATATGGAAGTATAAGGTGAGGTTGGCCTCATTGATCGAATGTTCGAGTTCGGCGCTGTTCAATAAGCCCATCTCATGCAGCAGGCGGAGGTCCACATGGATGATCCCGTCGGGTATCCATTTCTGTAAATTCTGACTAAACTCCTGATATGAATCTTCCAAAACAACTGGATTGATCATCGGTATCTAACGCCTCCCTTAAGGACACCCCTACACTGTTTAGTTTAATATTAATTCGCCCCCTCTGTCAAGGGTATATACTAAAATCTTTACATTGATGGCTTTATCTCTTTTTTTTAAAGTGGGAAGAGGGTATTTTCAACGCACCTGGGCACAAAATTGTTTAAATATTTGAGCCGGTCGGTCAGCCAAGTTGGAAGCGATGATGAAGGGCCCCGGGATGCATCGGCTTTCCCCAAGCACGCAATTTGTTTAAACTATTGATTGTTAATATGTTAAAGTTAATTTCTCCGTTAATTGTTCTTAGAAATTGCCCGTTAATTTTCATTTCCGCCTTCATTCTTGCCCAGCCTTGGGCTTATGGCGCTTTAAAAGTCGATATGTCAGCGAAAGCTGCTATCCTGATCAACGAAGAGACCGGCGCTGTCCTCTATGAAAAAAATGCCCATACTCCACTCTATCCCGCCAGCATCACCAAAGTCATCACAGCCCTCTATGCTTTAGAGAAGAAGGGAAATGCTTTAGAGGAGGAAGTCATTGCTACCCACGATGCCGTCTCCGCAGTGCATCCCCATATTCGCAGAGCCCAACATAAGGGGCATCCGCCCTACAGGCTGGAGTTTGGAGGGACCCATATCGGTATTAAAGCTGGTGAGGCGCTGACCCTCAGGACATTGCTCTACGGCCTGATGCTTGCCTCCGGAAATGATGCTGCCAATGTGATTGCCCAGCATGTATCAGGATCGGTTCCCCAGTTCATGAACGAGCTCAATGCCTACGTGAAGGCAAAAGGATGCAAGGACACCATTCTCTTTACGCCTCATGGACTGCCCCATCCCGACCATAAGACGACGGCCTACGATATGGCCAAATTGACCAGGATCGCTCTTCAATATCCGATTTTTCGTGAAGTGGTGAAAGCGGTCAAATTTCCCCGCCCTCAAACAAACAAGCAGGTCGAATCGGAGTTTCATCAGCATAATGCCCTCGTGAAGCCTGGAAAGTTCTACTATCCGAAGGCAACGGGAGTAAAAACAGGCTATACGACGGCCGGAGGCTATACCCTTGTCGCATCAGCAGAAGATGAGAATCGGAAACTGATCGCCGTTCTTTTGGGATATGAGCAGCTTCAGGAGCGGTATAAAGACGCCATTGCCTTGTTTGAGGCAGCCTTTAATGAGCCGAAAGTCGCCAGGACCCTTTTTTCAAAAGAGTTCGATCTTTTTTCCTGTGCGGTCAAGGGAGGCAAAAAGCCTTTGCAGGCTGCTATCCCTGCCGACCTTGTATTATCCTATTACCCCTCTGAAGAACCGCAGTTCAATGCTAGCATCGAGTGGAACGCCTTGGACTTGCCTATTGAACCGGGGAAACTGGTCGGTCAGATCCGCGTGACCTCGATTCCTAAAGGCAAAACCCTTGTTCAAATGCCTTTGTTTTCCACACAGCTCGTTGAGGCCACCCTCAGCTATCGTTTAGAGCTTGCCTGGCAGGAATGCAAAAGAGCGATGGGACAGAAAATGGGACTGCTGATGGGAGCGATGGGCATAGCCTTGATCTCTTTTTCCTTTTATCTTTTTTATCCGCGCCGGAAGAAGAAAAAATCTCGGCGTGCTATCTAATAGACCTCTTGCATAACCTGCTTTGCCTGGAAAAATCGGAGATTTTTTTTACAGGTTTTTAGAAACTGTTCACAGTTTCTGATCTCACGAATGAGTCGACTCGAAGAGAGTCGGCGAGAGAGTGAGATAAAAATATGTGAAAAAAGAACGATTTTGCCGGGTAAATGGGGTTATGCAAGAGGTCTAATAAACCGAAGCTTATCAAAAAAGATAAGGAACTGATCTAACGAGAGCTCTTCGGGCCTTGCTTGGGGAGAAATGCCCATTTCGGTCAGCGCTTGTTCGATAGCATCCGCTGGAAAGAGTTCCTTAAGGGAAGTTCTGAGCATTTTCCTTTTTTTCTGGAACGCTGTGCGCGTTAGCGTGAAAAAGGCTTCCTGCGCGTCGGGGCGGGGCGGAACCCGTAACTGACAATGGACGATAGCAGACTGGACTTTAGGGCGAGGATAGAAACAGGTTGGTTCCACAGTAAAGCAATACGAGGGATGGCTATAAAAAGCAGAAAACACTGTGAAACTGCCGTAATCGGCGGATCCGGGAGCCGCTGTCATGCGCTTAGCAAACTCTTTTTGGACCATGATGGTGACAGATTCAATTTTGTCGTGCATGGGCAGCAGTCTTGTCAGGATCGGCGTTGTGATGTGATAAGGCAGGTTTGCAACAACTTTTATCTTTCCAGGAATTTTTGCTAAATAATCTTCCAAAGGAAATTTAAGGAAATCTTCCTGAAAAATATTTAAGGACCGTCCTTCGGTCTGAAGACGTTTTAATGCAGCGGCAAAATTGGGATCGATTTCAATCGCCGTCACATGAGCGCCAAAATCAAGAAGAAACTCGGTAAGGGCGCCGGGGCCGGGCCCGATTTCAATCACGTGGTCTTGCGGATGGATATCTGCGGCCTTGATGATCTTGCGAAGAATGTTGCCGTCGATCAGAAAGTTCTGCGAAAGCCCCTTTTTTGCATCAATGCCGAGCTCCTTTAAAAAGACGCGCAGCTCGGAGGAGCGGTGAAGTTTCATCGGAGGGCAAAAGGTTGAAAGTCGGGAGGAAGGGACTCCATCATGTGTTTTTCATCATACCCTAAGCGCTCTCTCAACTTGGCAATGTATTGGCTGTTTTCTCTTGCTGCAGCTTGATGCAATAGCTCTTCTTTAATCTGGTCCGACATTTTTTGAAACGGTGGGATCTCTTTTTTGGAGTGATTTTTGAGATAGAAAATCCGGTAAACGGTGGACTGGTCTGCGCGGCTCACTTGAGCGATAGGAGGACTGAACATTCCGGGCAGTAGCGTCTTCAACACATCTTTATGGGATTGCGCAATGCTCTTCTCGTCAGCTTTCAGGTCGGGAGATAGATTGATTGTGACAGGATTTTCATCTGTGGACGCTGCCTTGATTTGTTCTGAGACAGTTGCTAGGTCTGTGTTGGCTGCGGAGTGCAGGAGGTCTGCGGCTTTTTTCGCTAACAATTCGCTGATGCTCTGGTTTGTGGAGCGAAGCGAGAGGACTTGGTACTCCCATTCTTCTAAAGCAGGGTTGCTCTCGCAGTATTTTTTATAGCCTTCTTTGATATCTTGGGGATTAACGCTGTTTAGAGCCTTTGAATTGACCCGATACCACATGATCCTTTGAACGACCATCTCTGCAAAGACCATTTTTCGGGCTTCTTCGTAGGTCATCCCAATTTGATCAAGGGTTTGGATGATGGCGGGGCCAAAGCGGTCGAGCATTTCTTCCCTGACTTCGGCATCTGAGACTTTAAGCTCCAAATGTTCCGCATCGGCCTGCATCAACTCTTGATCGATCATTTGCGCCAGCGTGTCTCTCCACTGGGTGGAATAATATTGGAAGCGGGCAGCCTTCGACTGAGTGTATTGCGGGTAATACCGTTGAAGAAATAGGTCCATCTTTTTCATCACGTCAATCACCGAAATCGTCTTGCCGTTCACTTTTGCTAAAATGCGGTTGTAGACGATAAGCTCTTGGGCCTCCTCTTGAGCAAGCATTCCCGGAATCGCATTTTGAGCGTGCGTAGAGAGGGCTGCGCAGATCGAGCAGATGAAAAAAAGAAATGGAGCGGTTTTCATAAAGAGCCACGGGAGTTGGATTGATAATAGAGGAATTTGCAAAATTCGAATTTGGTCTCCAAAGCGAGCTTTGCAACTCCCTCAATAAAAAAACTTAATTGTTTATAGCAGATTGAGGGATTAATCGGAATACCGCGCCGAAGAATCCGTCCATTGAGCCTGTTTGAGGAAAGGTTTGTAGGGGAGGGGCAACCAATTCTAAAGAGAATTCTTTTTGGAAGTGCGCGATTTGTTCTTCATTTTCTTGAGGAAGAACGCTGCAAGTGGCGTAGACGATATGCCCATTAGGCTTTACGAAGGTAAGCGCCTCTTTAAATATTTCTCTTTGGAGGACGGTTAGCCGTTGGACCATTTCCGGGTCGAATTTCCATTTCATATCGGGATTGCGTCTCAGCGTGCCTGTTCCTGAGCAAGGGGCATCGACTAACACCCAATCCATCGAACCTGCGAGCTGGCTTTTATGAGGAGCGTCGGGAAGCAGGATCTGAGCGTTTTGAATGCCTGCGCGCTTGAGCCTTTTTTTGGCTTCCTGGAGCGCATATGGGCGGATGTCGTGCAAGTAAATTTGCCCCCGCCCTTGCATTTTGTAAGCGAATGCAAGAGTTTTTCCTCCGGAGCCGGCGCAGTAGTCTAAAACGTGGTCGGTAGGCTTGGGCGCAACAAGGTTTCCAATGAGCTGGCTAGCTTCATCCTGGACTTCAAAGAAGCCGTCTTTAAATTCGGGAAGGGCAAAGAAATTTTCTTTCTTTTTGAAAAGGATGCCCAAAGGGGAATGTAAACAAGGTGCGACATCAAAGTCAGCCTTCCATCGCTCCAGCAAAGCCTCGCGGGTGGTTTTCGCTGGGTTGATCCGGACTGTTGTCGGGGCAGTCTCATTGCTGACAGAACAAAATTCCCAAGCTTTTTGTTTTCCTAAGCTTTCTTCGAGCAAATTAAAGAAAGATCTGGGGAAACTGGCACGGACGTGCGGGGCAATTGCATCGTCGTTTAGATATTTTGCCGGGTCGCCTTCTTTAAAGAACGCGTACCGTTTTTCCCAAGTCACGGGTTTCTCGCAGAAGTGATCGATCAGCCCCCTCCATCGGATCATGGCATAAAGGGAGTCGCATATGAACTTCCTGTCTTTAGACCCAACGGCGCGATGGCTTTTAAAATAATTTCTTAAAAAAAGGTCGAGAGGTTGCGTCTGCGTCTCGTAGAGGCCGAGAATGCTGAAAAGGTGGTGTTCCCGAAAAGAAAGTTGATGTCTCATTTGTTGCATTTATTTTAACATCTAGGATATCGAAAGATAACGGGAATTGCAAGGAATATGGCGGAAGTCAAGCCGGAGGGACAAAATGCATCTTATTCAGGGGTTAATCGCTTTTTTTGGAAGGTTTTTGCTCAGTTTAATTTTTATTTCATCAGGCGTTCATCAGATTTTAGACTGGCAGGGCACTCAGCAAATTCTCACAAATACCCTTAACGACTGGGCGGCTTTAACAATTGGAATGGGTGTTCTTCAAAACGTGATTACTTACGCCCAGTCCTCAGTTCCGCTGTTACTGGCAGCAGCAATCTTTTGCCAAGTTATCGGCGGTCTGTGTATCCTATTGGGAATTCAAGTTCGATTCGGTGCCTTTTTATTAATTGTGTTCCTTGCTCCTGTAACAATCCTTTTCCACCACTTTTGGCTTTTGCAGGGCCCGGATCGTCAGATGCAGATGGTCGAATTTATGAAGAATATCAGTATCTTGGGCGGTCTGTTAATCCTTTTGGCCTATGGAAAATGCAAAAAGTCTCGCAGCAATGAGGCAAGTCATTCTAGCGATAGTTAAACCGAGCTTGCCCATCGTTTCCTGCCTCTTTTTTATAAGCTGGTTAATTGTGGCATTCGGCCAGCCAGCTTGGTGTCCGCAGTTATGTTTCATTTCCGGCATCTGCGGATTTGCCCTAATTTGGCTGTCTGTTCAACGCATTGAAAAGGGAAAGTCTTGGTGGGCTGCCGGGTGGTATTTTTGTGTGCAGCTTGTCCAGCTTTCCTGGCTGACCTCGATCGAATATCAGGGCTATTACATTTTGGGGGTTTATGTATTTTTATGCGCATGCCTCGGCCTGCAATTCGGTCTTTTGACCCGTTTTTTTCTCCATGCAGAAAAGCCTAGCTTGCCACGCGTTCTAGCTGCCGCCAGCTTGTGGACGCTGATGGAGTGGTGCCGGTTGTTCATCCTTTGCGGATTTTCTTGGAACCCTGTCGGGATCGCGCTGACCGATTCGTTGTATTTTCTGCAGTTTGCAAGCGTTTTGGGAATATATGGTCTTACATTTTGGGTAATCCTGGCAAATGGGCTTCTATTTCGAGCTCTGGCGTTTGGATGCAGACTGCGATCGCTCGCTTTGTGGCTTGGCGTCGTTGTGTTGCCCTGCATTTATGGTTATCTTGCTCTTAATAGCCCGTTATCGAATGCAAGTGCGAAACTTGAGCCTCGATCGCTTTCTGTCGGGTTAGTGCAAACAGGGCTGCTTCCTTCGCAGAAGGTTCCTTTGCCGGGAAAATCGGGCGATTTTATCGCGCCGATAGATCAGTGGGTAAGAATCTTGTCCAGTCTTAAGGCCCAGAATGAAAAATGGGACTTGATCGTTTTTCCCGAAGCAGTCGTTCCGATGCGCGCAGATTTTTGTGTCTACCCTTACGATCAGGTCCGTTCTGAATTGCAGAAGATCTACGGCTCTGATCTGGCGAGTCACGCTCCTCCGTTAAAATCGCCTTATGCGCAAGTTCGGTACCTGCAAGGAGCACCCGTCCTCTGTGTTTCAAATGCATTTTTAGCTCAGATGATTGCCAATATGTACGGATCCGAGGTTGTCATTGGTCTTGATCACTATGACCCTACCAGCGGCAACAATTACAACTCCGCATTCCATTTTGCCCCAAAAATGCAAAAGATGCAGCGGTATGACAAGCAAGTCTTGCTCCCCTTGGCAGAGTACCTGCCCTTCGGTTGGTTAAAAGCTCTTACGAAACGCTATGGGATCACCGAGTTCTTTTCGCATGGGAGCAAGCCCAGCGTGATAGGCGAGCGCTTTCCCTTCAGCATTTCGATTTGTTATGAAGAGACTTTTCCCCACTTGATCCGTTCGGGGAGGGTGATGGGGGCCGAGCTTTTCATCAACGTCACCAATGATAACTATTACCCGTTTTCTCGGTTGCCCGAGCAGCATTTTTCACATGCGCGCGTCCGGGCCGTTGAAAATGGAGTGTATTTGTTAAGATCCTGCAATACAGGCGTTACCGCCGCAGTCGACCGGTTCGGACGGGTCGTCGCAAGGCTCGGAGATGGACGAAAGGAATCGGAAACGCTGCAAGGCGTTCTCACTGTTGCCATTCCCCGGGAATCCCACAAAACTTTATATATGTTTTGGGGGGACGCAGGGATCATTGGCCTGGCAGTTTCATGCTTTCTAGCATTCCTGGCTTTTCAAAAAAAAACTTCTCGCTCCTCTTCTGCCGTTGATTTGAACTTGAAGAAAATGAATCTGTAAGTTAATTTCTTATCGATAAACTTGATGGATGAGAGCAAAGAAACAAACTTTCTCCGTCCGGCTCTTAAGTTGAGGTAGAATTTGTCATTTCCATGTCCTGCATCGGTATTAAATGAATCCCGGTCTATTCCTGGGCTAAAGACGCAGAAAACATTAAAAGAAAGTGTTTCTGCAGATGGCATTGGAGTGTTCACCGGGGA
Organism: Verrucomicrobiota bacterium; assembly: GCA_018239665.1. Classification (GTDB taxonomy): domain Bacteria; phylum Chlamydiota; class Chlamydiia; order Chlamydiales; family Rhabdochlamydiaceae; genus Acherontichlamydia. The sequence continues at coordinate 13,004 of JAFEGV010000022.1, forward strand.
AAAAGTCTCCATTCGCATTTGCCCTGCAGAAAAAGATGCTGGAATTATCTTTCAACGTGTCGACCTTCCCAATAAGCCTATCCTCCCCGCAAAGCTGGAGTTCGTCCAAGGAACTCCCCGGTGCACCGTTATTGGCGACAAAGGGGTCAGCGTCCAGACGGTCGAGCATATTTTAGCCGCGTTTAAAGCTTATGGAATTGACAATGCCTTAATTGAAATATCCGGGTCCGAAGTGCCGATCTTCGACGGCAGCTCGCTCCGTTTCGTGGAACTGATTGAAGAAGCTGGCGTTGCAGAGCTTGAAAACAAAAAAAATGTTTACTTTGTTGACGCTCCAATTTTTTGGTCCCAAGGCGACATTCATATCATCGCTCTTCCCTCTCATGAATACCGCATTAGCTACACCCTTCACTATCCCCATTCCCAATTTATTGGATCACAATTTTACTCCGTCGTTGTCGACCAAGAGCATTTTAAAAAAGAAATTGCGCCTTGCCGCACGTTTTCTATTTATGAAGAAATCGCACCTATGATAGAGAAAGGGCTCGTTAAAGGGGGAAGCCTTGAAAATGCGGTAATCATTAAAGAAAATGCCGTAGCCAATCCTGAGGGATTGCGGTTTTCTGATGAAATGGTTCGTCATAAAGTCTTGGATCTCATAGGGGATCTTTCTTTAGTGCCCGTGCCGTTTTTAGCGCATATTATCGCTATTCGATCTGGCCATGCCTCCAATAATGCGTTTGCGAAAGAGTTGTTTAATCACATTAAAATGGAGAATTCGTGATGGGCGTAGCAGCTTCCCCTCAACCTGTCATACTGAATGTGAAAGAGATCGCTAAAATTTTGCCTCACAGGTATCCCTTTTTGCTAGTTGACAAGATCATCTATATGAATCTCGAAGAGAATGAGATCACCGGACAGAAAAATGTGACGGTAAATGAGCAGTTTTTCCAAGGTCACTTTCCTGGAGTGCCTATTATGCCTGGAGTTCTTATACTTGAGGCATTAGCGCAGACAGGAGGTGTCCTAGTCCACCAAAAAGGCTATAGCGAGAAAATCGCTGTTCTTTTGAATATCAATAATGCCAAATTTCGAAGGCCTGTCGTCCCTGGCGATGTGCTGACATTGCATGCAAAAGGATTGCATATCAGCAGCAAAGGCGGACGAGTCCTCGCTAAAGCTACAGTCAATGACCAATTAGCTGTGGAAGCGGAGATTGGTTTTGCCATGGTGGACAAAGAGCAACTATAAAGTAGTGAAAACTTGATTCGAATCAAAAATTATTAAAGAATTGGATACACATGTCCCAGTCAAACATTCATCCTGCTGCAGTGATAGAACCCGGTGCAAAAATTGGCAAGAATGTCACGATTGAAGCGTATGCCGTCATCAAAGGCACAGTGACACTGCATGACAATGTCGTCGTCAAGTCACATGCATATATTGATGGAAATACCACAATTGGCGAAGGTACAACGATATGGCCTTCTGCAAGCATCGGCACCAAAACCCAAGATCTCAAGTTCAGGGGTGAAGAGACGTTCGTCGTTATTGGAAAGCATTGCGAAATTAGGGAATTTGTAACCATTAATTCATCTTGCCATGAAGGGTCCCACGTCCGCATTGGCGATCATTGCTTGATCATGGCCTATTGCCACGTTGCGCACAATTGCGAGATTGGAAACCGCGTGATCATGGCAAATAATGCGATGTTGGCAGGCCATGTCATCGTCGATGATTTTGCGATTATCGGCGGAATGACCCCTGTCCATCAATTTTCCCGTATCGGCCGTTATGCGATGGTTGGCGGCTTCAGCCGAATTACGCATGATATTCCTCCTTATACGATTGGAGCTGGTTCCCCTTATAAACTTGGCGGATTGAACCTTGTCGGCTTAAAACGCCATGGCTTTCCCTTGGAAGTAAGACGCGCTCTAACAAAAGCCTTTAAGATGACCTACCGTTCAGGTATGCGTCTTTCTGATGCGCTTGACCAAATTGAGAGCGAAGTTGAGACAAATCCGCATGTTCAGCATTGGATTGAATTTTGCCGTTCTTCCAAGCGGGGGCTGATTGGTTTTCAAGGAGCTCTTAGCCAAGCACTTCCTGATGAAGATTTTGATGAGCTGGAAGAACTCTTGGAAGAAAGAGTCTAAGAGACGAGCGTTCGCACCATGAAAGTTGTATTTTTTGGCACTTCTTCATTTGCAGCGCGCGTATTGTCATTTCTTGTCGAAAAAAAAATTGATGTTCAGGCTATCGTTACGCGGGTTGACAAGCCTAAAGGCCGTAACCTGGAAGTTGCCCATCCTCCCGTCAAACAAACAGCTCTCGAAATCTGCCCTCAAATTCCTATATTGCAGCCTCTTAAAGCATCGACGCCTGAGTTTGCACAGGTTCTGCAAACCTATGATGCCGATTTATTTGTCGTCGTTGCTTACGGTGAAATCATCAAACAAAACATTTTAGATATCCCCAAAAAAGGATGTATCAATATCCACGCTAGCCTCTTGCCCAAGTATCGCGGAGCGGCCCCGATGCAGCGCTGCTTGATGGATGGAGTGGCTGAGACAGGCATTACGATCATTGAAATGACCCTTCAAATGGACGCAGGCGATATTTTAGCGATGCAATCGATCCCTGTTCCTCCCTCCATGACGCTCGGCGAGCTAGAGCCGCAGCTGTGCAGCTTGGGCTGCGAGCTGGTGCTTAAAGTCATACAAGAGATTGATGCCGGGATCTGTAAGAAGCAGCCTCAAAACCATGCAGCTGCAACGATTGCTCCCAAAATGACACTGGAAGACGAAGTGATCAATTGGGAAAAACCTGCTCAAGATCTTCATAATCAGGTGCGAGCGCTCTCTCCGTTTCCGGGGGCGTGGTGTAAAGTTCTTTTAGGAAACCAAGAAAAACGTTTAAAAATAAAACGGTCCATCGTCGAACCCGGGCTTCATGATAAGCCAAGATCGATCCTCCAGTTCTCAAAAGAGGGTTGTGTCATAGCTTCCGGTTCAGGAGCATTGCGTCTTTTGGAAGTGCAGCTTGAAGGAAAAAAGGCCATGCCCATAGCAGATTTTGTTAAAGGAATTCACCAGCCGCTGCAATTTCTCTAATTATTTCTTTGTGTTTTAACTCATACAAAAAACTTTAATTCTTGCTCTCATTTCGTCTATTTACTTTTATACATCGTTTTCTTATGCTTTTACCGCAGCTTTACACGACCTTAACAATTCATTGAGGTAATTCAAAGGAGATAACCATGGCAACTGCAGTAACTGGACAGCCTTTTGTAGCACCATTCGCGAACACGAACAAAGACTTTGGCACTGTATTCTGGGAGTTCCTAACGACAAAGCAAAAAGACATTGTTAAGCTTTTTGGTTATGCGACAGGGTGGACTTCAATTTCCCTTCCTTCCGACCATCCGACAGGACAGCTCATTGGACGCGTAAGCGGGTTTATGGGCGATACAAAGAACCTGTTAAGCGCAATCGAAATTCCTGATAAAGCAGTGAACTTGAGAAAAGCTGTTAGCGACTTTATCGCTGAGCCTAGCTTTGAAGGGGCCAGAAAGGTCGTGCTCAAAGAGTTTACCGGTTTAGTTAATCCGGTTTGCGATGCGATCGATTTTTCAACCAAGTTTGTTCCAATTACAGCAGAAGCTATGCGCGTCGTCAAAACAGCTAACTTCACTGCAACGCTCATTGGAGCTGGCAACAGCGCGGTAGAGCAAGTGCAAAAGATTAACAATTTGCCCGAACTCGATGCACAAAAAACAGCGCTCCACTTGATTAACATCGCACGCGATGTTTCCTATGTGGCCCTTGCTATCATCGGCTTGAGCAGCATGTTCCTAGGATTTGCTGCTACGTCATGGATGTTTTTAGCTTGCTTGACATCCGGTCTGTTGTTCACCATTGGTGGATTCTTCTATGACCGCGTGGTTGTCAATCTCGATGGCAAACATACCGACTTAAATAAGGTTAACGCTAACTTGAACGCGGAGATCGTTCATCTGCGTGCGCAAGGAGCGTAAGAGCCTTTGTGATTTGAACTGTGGAGCTGCAAACGCTTGCAGCTCCCTATTAATTTAGGACCTTTATGGCAACAGGCGTATCTCAGCAATCAACCGGTTTCTTTTCAGATCTCTTTGCTCCGCTTCCAGAAGAGCGGGCTCCGGCTCCAACTCGCCGCGATGGGTTTGATCACGTTGCTACCTATTTGGACTCCACAAGCGGTGCATGGGATTTGTTCCGCGTCATTGACCACGCTTTAGAATACGTTAAAAATATCCCCTCGTTGAGTGATTCGACGCGCGATTTAACCTCGAAAATTTCAGGCGCCATTAATCTCTCCGGGATTTCTCTCAGCATCCCTGCAATTTTTACGGAAGCCAATTCTTTTAGAAAGAAAATTTACCAATTTGCCGTATCGCAAGACTTGCCCTATAGCGATGGTCTGCGGCATCAAAAAATCGTGCAGGCAGGAAAAGGCGCTGTACTCAGCGGCATGTCCCTTGCCAATACAGTATCTCAGGCGACTCTATTTCTCGATCAGGTGAAAATTGTCGATTTAGCGGAGTATTTGCCAACGGTCGACTTCATCTATCAAGGCACTTCATTAGTCACCGATGGCGCAGAACTCATTGAAGAAGCTTATAAACTCAATTCCTACACAACAGAGCGTCCGCGCTCGGCCCGAGAAAGCGCAGAGCTTGAAGAAAACACGTGGCTTTCTTGGATGGTCGTCATTAAGGATGTAGCTTCTGTTGCCCTAGCAGGAATCGCCCTTGTCGGAATTGTTTTCGGCATTGCAGCATCTTCTATGGCTGTTGTTGCCCCGGCGGTTCTTGTATTGACCTCCGTTTGGTTGTCGATGAAGATTGCAAGCTATTTTTATAAGCAAATTCTGGAAGAGCGTCGAGCTGCTCCTGTGCTTGGTGCTACTCCCTAAACTTACCTATTTGTCTTAGGAAGCCTTCGCGTGTCCGAGGGCTATTAAGTCGAGCCGCGCTAAGGTCGCATTATCCGCTCCAGGAAGGACCGGCGCTCGCTTTAGGTTGCTTTCCCTGTTCAACCTTCTTCTAGAAAGGCCAGTTAGTCTCCAGGGGTGTTTCACCTGCTTCTCAGTGTATGCGTGCATAGTTTCTCGTGGTTTACTCAGTTCAAAATTGTTGTTAAAAAATTTAAATTCGACTTTCTATAGTTTTTTAAAAATTGTCATAGAACTATCATGTTTATTAATTATTTCTAAATTTTAATTTTATTTAAATTTTCAAAATTTAGTAAAAGCAAACTGTTTAATGCATATATTTATACTGGTAATTGTTGTATAATAACGCAAATTGATTCTGTTTGTGTTGTAGTTCAAATAAGCTACAAATTAATTAGTTCTTTAACTGAAAGATTGGTTTATGCCTTCTCGGATCGCAATATGTCCTCCTGATTCCCCTTATCGCACCGAGCGCATGCCTTCGCTTGGAAAGATTCAGCTGCAAAAAAGCTTATCTAAAATTTCAGACTGCAACATCGTCTTTAAAGCGCTTAGTTTTGTCATGGGGTGGGCGGTATATCTTCCAATATCTGAGGAAGCTATTGACCAAATGGCTTCAACGCGTTCTGTCGTCAAACTCTGTTCCTCAACATTCAGCATTCCAAAATTCCTTAATAAGAGCATCGAGCTCTACGAAGACGTCAAGGAGCTGGCATGCTGCGTTCGCCTGAAGAGGGAATGTCCCAACTCAAGCGCAGACATAGGGGAGGCGGTCTCGGTTGTCTTTTTTTCAACGGTCGAAATGATCAATAAATCGATAAAAGTAGTCTGTTGTTTGGATAAAACAAAAATCATCGATCTGGCGATGATTGCAGAAGGTATTCCTGAGCATTTGGACAAGATTTGCTGTGCGACGAATTTGCTCATTTCTTCCCATCGTTTCATATCGACTGTAAATAAATACTATCACTTAGATCCTGCAAGTGTTGAGCAGTCGCAATCGTTACAGATGGAAGCGGAAAGCCGAAAGCATAGGTTGATGGTCAAAATGGCATCGAATGCGTTCAAAGTATTCTCTTCCATAGTGGTTGGTGTTTCCATTTTCTTCCCTGCGCTGGTTTCGCCGGTATTTGCTATGGGATTGTCCACGGTATCCTTTCTGTTCACTCTAGGTGGTTCGATCTATCGATCTAGCGAGGGCGAGAACATTTCTCGATCAGCCATTAATTCGCGATCAATTTATTATTTAAATGCTTAGTTTGAATTTTATGTTATCATTCGATTGAATTGCAAAAAAACAGTCTTGTTTGTACTCTACTTCGTTTTTTAATAGAGTGCAGCATGTCATTAGCAATCAGCCAAAGAGCGCCGTCTTCAGCAACAGCTTACTTGCGTTTAGCGGAAGCGATGCCGGCAGCGACGTCTTCCGGTAAACAAATTTCGGAAATTTTCCTCTCTTCAGCGCCCATAGAAGCAACAGCTGCCGATCTGTCGGAAAAACAGGTGGTTTCTTTCACAAATCTATGGAAAGACCCATTTACCGTGATTATCGGCGGTCTGTGGTCTTTGTTGCTTGTCTATGACATTTACTGTGTTGCCGAGAGTGGTTCCAAGTTGATTTCACGCATCCAAGAAGGAGCTGGTTCAGAGTCGAGCCTAGTCAGCGATCAATTCAAAGATTTGAAAAAATTCCTTCTGGACGGAGTGTCGTTGGTGGGGGTGACCGCCAACATAGGGGATTGGGCCCATCGGGAAAAAATAATTTCGCTAGGGGAGGCGGCTAGCAGCTTTAAAATGGTCGGATACGGCGCTTCCTGCATTACCTGCAGCGTCAGGGCGTTTGCGAGCGGCAAAGAGGTTCTGGAGCGATTAGAAGAGTTTAAAGGGGTCCAAAACGATGCAGACCTCGCCCGTCTAGAGCAAAAACAGTTGCTTAGCTGTCTGGACTTGGCAGCGGACGGCACGACAGCTTTGTGGGCGTTTATGGGGATTGCTACCATGTTCGCAGGCATTGTCGTTGCCCCAGCATGGCTGATCGGACTGTTCAACGTTGCGGGCATCCTCGCGATTAGCGCTCTCTGCTACCGGATCCATCTGTCAAATATCTATCCCAATGCTCGGCGGGCGGCAGAGGCTGTTTAGGTGCAACGATTTAATAGAGGCGCAAAGCCGGGCGGATTGAGTTCTTATTAGGAATTTTTTTTTAAATCGACAGCTGGGGGCGAGGAGCATGAGAGATGAATTCTTCAATTTCGATCGCCGATCGGACTCAAAAAAACCGAAATTGGACCAGCGGAAGGCTCTAAGCCTGCGCGAATGGCTGGTTGTCGGAGTGGCTCTAGGATTTGTTTTAACGGCGGTAGCCGTAGCTATGTATATCCATAGATTTGCAACATAAAATTTGCACCGGAAACCGATCCTTTGCAAATTTCCTTTGTGTGAAAATCATGATTTTTGATAGCCTCTTTGCTTAAGCCTAAAAACAAGGCTAACGAACAAGCAAGTACGAAGCATTTTCACTAGCGCGTATACTACTTGTCGCTGTCAAATGAGAATCTTTTTCCGAGGCCAAAAGGCCAATCTAAAGATGGTAAATACAGCGATAATCTGATTAAAGGAATATATATGACTCTGAAATTCATGGGAAAAAAATTGGGTATGACCCGCCTTTTCGATGAGAACGGCAATCACGTTGTCTGCACAGTGATTTCTGCTGAGCCGAACGTCGTCAGCCAAGTCAAGAGCAAAGAAAAAGACGGGTACGAAGCTATCCAGCTTTCCGCAGTGAAAGTGAAGGCGCCAAAGGTTAAGAATGTGAGCAAAGCCCTCCGTGGCCATTTCGGCAAAGCAAGTGTTGAGCCTCGCTCATACATTGCCGAGTCTCGAGTCGAAGGTGTTGATCAATATCAGGTAGGACAAGAAGTCGGCGTTGGCATTTTTGCTGAAGGCGACTTTGTAGATGTGCAAGGTGTGTCCAAGGGTAAAGGTCACCAGGGTGTGATTAAGCGCCACCACTTTGCTGGGGGTCCTGCGTCGCATGGTTCTGGTTTCCACCGTCATGGCGGTTCTACAGGTATGAGAACATCGCCGGGTCGCTGCTTGCCAGGTCAGAAAAAATCTGGACGAATGGGAGCGGATACCGTAACAGTTCAAAGTCTCAAAGTCGTAAAAGCTGACGAAGAGAAGCAAGTTCTGATTATCGAAGGTGCAATCCCAGGTGCGCGCGGCGGTTTAGTCTATGTGGCTAAAGCGCAAAAGAAAGCGTCAAAAACGAAAGAAAAAAAATAAGCCTTTTAGGAGTGAGCAGTGGCTGTTCTTAAAAAATACAATCTGGCCGGTCAAGAAGTTGGACAAATCGCAATTGACGACGAGCTAATTAAAACATCTGCCAATGAGCAAATGATAAAAGATTACATTGTTGCGCTCCGAGCGAATGCGCGGCAATGGTCTGCCAGCACACAAAGTCGTGCAGAAGTAAACCATAGTGGTAAGAAGCCTCACCCGCAAAAAGGTACTGGTAGAGCGCGACAAGGTTATCTTGGAGCCCCTCAGTACAAAGGTGGCGGACGAGTGCATGCGCCGCGTCCTAAGTTTGATCAGCACGTGCGGATCAATCGCAAAGAAAAAAGGGCTGCAATTCGTCATTTGATTGCTGAAAAAATCAATGGCAACCAAATCCACGTCCTCCAGTTTGAAGCCTTGAATGAGCCAAAAACGAAAGTCGTGGCAGAGTTTCTTAAGCAAAGAGCTCTCGAAGGGAAAAGAGTTCTCTTCGTTGGAGAAGGTTTAGTCGAAGGGAAAAAAAGCGCTCAAGACTTAACAACTCCAGCTTCAAAATTTGACGTGTTCGTCAAGAGTCTCAACAATATTCCAAAAAGCGCATTTTTACTGATGCCTAATATCAGCGGATATGATGTGCTGGTCAACCATGACATCGTCCTAATGGAATCTGCTGTTGATCAATTGAAGGTATTACTGGGAGGCCAAGCGTAAGCCATGATGAAAAAAAGCCCATTTGACATTATCAAATCGCGCCACGTTACAGAAAAAGCGCGCGTCATGGAACAGTTGCAGTTTAATTCAAGCAATCCATGCGTCAAAAAATGCAACTCTCCAAAGTATGTCTTTGTTGTCGACAAAAAAGCGAACAAACAAGAGATAGCTGATGCAATAGAAGAAATTTACGCTGAGCGTAAAATCAAGGTTGTATCGGTCAATACAGTCAATGCAAAGCCAAAGAAAAGAAGGCTGCGTGGACGCCCAGGTTTGAAGCCAGGGTTCAAAAAAGCAATCGTAACGCTAGAAGCTGGCGACAGCCTCGAAGAGAAAGTATAATTTAGGAGCCTTGCATCATGTTAAAGCAATTCCGACCCATTACTGCAGGACAGCGCCATCTGATTCTTGGAACTCATGACGAGCTGACGCGTGTTGGAAAAAACAAAAGAACGACTGTAAAACCTGAAAAGAAACTGCTCGCGAAAAAACGTCGTATCAACGGTCGTAACCACCATGGGCATATCACATGCCGGCATCGTGGCGGCGGAGCAAAACGTTTTTACCGATTGGTCGATTTTAAACGCGATAAGGAAAAGATCCAGGCCGTTGTTGCCTCCATCGAATACGATCCAAACCGCACAGCACACATTGCGCTTCTCAACTTTACTGATGGAGAAAAGCGCTACATCCTCGCTCCGCAAGGTCTGAAAGCGGGCGATATCGTGGTGACTGACGATGAAGGTCCATTCAAAACTGGCTGCTGCATGAGATTGAAAAGCATGCCGCTTGGATCGACTGTGCACAATATTGAAATGAAACCCGGCCGTGGCGGTCAATTAGTGCGATCAGCTGGTCTGTCCGCGCAATTGATGGCGAGAAGCGGCGGTTACGCAACTCTCAAAATGCCTTCCGGCGAAATGCGCCTGATCAACGAGGAGTGCCGAGCTACTTTTGGCGCGGTATCTAACCCTGAGCGCAACTTGCGTGTAGAAGGAAAAGCAGGAAGAACGCGCTGGAAAGGTTTTAGACCTACTGTTCGCGGAACTGCAATGAACCCTGTTGACCACCCGCACGGTGGTGGCGAAGGAAAGCACAATGGCTATCTGCCGCAAACGCCTTGGGCAATGTACACCAAAGGGTATCGCACAAGATCGAAGAGCAAATCTAATAAACTGATCATCAAAGATCGCAGGAAGTAGAAGGATCACATATGGGAAGATCGTTAAGAAAAGGTCCGTTTGTTGACCATCATCTACATGATAAAGTGACAAAGCAAAACAAAGCAGGAACGAAAAAAGCGATAAAAACTTGGTCGCGACGTTCCATGATCCTTCCTGAAATGGTTGGCCATACCTTTGACGTGCACAATGGAAGAAAATTCATTAGCGTATTTGTGTCAGAAAATATGGTTGGTCATCGTTTAGGTGAATTTTCGCCTACGCGTCTGTTCAAGGGGCATGGATCCAAGAAAATTCTTGAGGCTGGAGGCCCAGCAGCAGCTCCAGCAGCTGCACCTGCGAAGCCAGCTGGCAACGGTAAAGGATAACACTTATGCAAACTGCAAAAGCAATAACAAAATACATCCGCATCAGTCCTCGTAAAGCGCGATTGGCCGCAGGGTTAATTCGTGGTCGAAATGTTGAAGAGGCGTCATTGCAGCTTATGTTCTCGAAGCTCAGAGCTGGCAAATTGCTTAAAAAAACATTAGACACTGCTGTAGCGAACGCTGAAACACAATTAAACGTTCAAAGACGTGATCTTAAAGTGCATGAAGTTCGCGTAGATGCAGGACCTGTGATGAAGCGCTCCAAGCCTAAGAACAGAGGCGGCAGCGTTCCAGTCATGAAACGAACAAGTCATTTTACCGTCGTTGTAGCGGCAGAATAATTTAGGTAGGAGAAACAATGGGACAAAAGACACACCCGGTTGGATTTAGATTAATCCGCAATAAAAAGTGGCGGTCTGTTTGGTACGCGAACAAGCAAGAATTCGGAAATCTTCTAGGCGAAGATAATGTAATCCGTAAGTATCTTATGTCCAAAGCATGCTGTGCAGGGACATCGCAAATTACGATTAAGCGGATGAGCGGTAAAATTGAAGTAACAATTCACACTGCGCGACCAGGACTCGTAATCGGGAAAAAAGGTGCAGAAATCGATGTGCTTAAGCAGGAGCTGAAAAAGCTGACCGGCAAAGACATCTGGATTGAAGTGGAAGAAGTCAAGCGCCCTGACCTCGATTCCAAGCTTGTAGCTGATGGAATTGCAAAGCAACTGGAACGCAGAGTTCCGTTCCGTCGCGTCATGAAGAAAGCGATGCAAGCGACAATGGATGCAGGAGCTGCAGGAATCAAAGTGCAAATTTCAGGACGTATCGGCGGAGCTGAGATTGCTAGAACTGAATGGTACAAGGAAGGCCGAATTCCTTTGCACACACTTAGAGCTGATATCGATTATTCAATGGGTAGAGCTGAAACGACCTATGGATCCATTGGCGTAAAAGTCTGGATCAACAAAGGTGAAGAAACACTAAAACGCGTTGTGGGAGGCTAAGACTATGGCCTTGATGCCTGTACGTACTAAATTTCGTAAAATGCAAAAGGGGCAGCATAAAGGAACAAGTAAAGCTGCTAATTTTGTCGATTTCGGTGAATTCGGCATGCAATCGTTAGAGCGAGGGCGCGTTACTAATCACCAGATCGAAGCCTGCCGCGTAGCTATTAACCGGTATTTTAACCGACGTGGAAAAGTTTGGATTCGCATATTTCCAGATAAATCTGTCAGTAAAAAACCAGCTGAAACTCGAATGGGTAAAGGTAAAGGAGCTCCCGATCATTGGGTGGCTGTAGTCCGACCAGGCCGAGTCATGTTTGAAGTAGGCGGAGTTCCCAAGGAAATGGCTCAAAACGCATTGCGAAGAGCTGCTGCGAAGCTGGGGATTAAGACCCGTTTTGTTGAACGTGTTGAACGAGTTTAATGAAGGATTTTATGCGAAAAGCAAGCGAACTAAAAGACCAATCAGTTGATGAATTGAAAGCAATGTACCATGAGCTTTCAAGAGATATTTTTCAACTTAAGAACGAAATTAGAATGACGCGAAAAATGGAAACCCCCCATTTGATCCGTGATAAAAAGCGGGACAGAGCACGAGTTTTGACAGTACTGCGTCAAAAGGGTGCTTCTTTAACAATTTGAGGTTGAAATGGAGAAAAGCATGCGTAACACGCGAAAAGTTAGAGAAGGTGTTGTAGTCTCTAACAAGATGCAAAAAACAGTCACTGTGCTCGTTGAAAGAACAATTCGACACCCGCAGTTTTCCAAAGTTATCACCCGCGGTAAGAAATTTTATGCGCACAATGAGGACAACACGATCCAAGTGGGTCAAAAGGTCCGTATTGTCGAAACACGTCCGCTGTCTAAGTTGAAAAGATGGCGCGTAGTAGAAGTCGTGTCTTAAGTCGCACAAACAAACAGATGAGAGAGAGATATGATCCAACAAGAAAGTGAACTCGAAGTAGCTGATAACACAGGTGCCAAAAGAGTCAGATGTTTCAAGGTGCTTAAGGGTTCCAAAAGACGTTATGCACATGTCGGCGACATCATTATCTGTGCTGTGAAAGATGCAGATACTAAAGGAAGCGTGAAAAAAGGCGAAGTCGTGAGAGCCGTCATTGTGAGAACCCGTAGCTACATCCGTCGCGCTGATGGGTCACAACTCAGATTCTACGACAACAGCTGTGTCATTATCGACGACAAAGACAACCCCCGTGGAACACGTATCTTTGGACCAGTAGCAAGAGAAGTTAGAGAAAGCGGATTTGTCAAGATCAGTTCGCTAGCGCCAGAAGTTATTTAAGGAGCGATTTTACCATGAGCAAATGGATTAAAAAAGGTGATAAGGTAGTCGTCATAGCTGGAAACGATAAAGGCAAAACTGGCGATGTGATCCGAATCAATGAAGAAAGAGTATTGGTACAAGGTATCAATATCCGCAAAAAGCATGCGAAGCGTAAGACTAAAGCTCCAGGTGCAGAAATTTTAGAAATGGAGTTTCCGATCCACGTTTCAAACGTGAGCTTGTGCAATCCCGATGGCAAGCCTGTAAAGGTTAAAGTCCGTGCCAACGACGGAAAGAAAGAGCTTGTGTACCTCGAGAATGGAAAAGAGGTTACCTTACGCCAAGTCAGTAAAAAATCATAACGAAGATAGATGCCAATGTCTAGATTACAGAAGAAATTTAAAGAAGAAGTAAAGAGCGCACTTCAAGATCGGTTTAAGTATGAAAATCCGATGTTGATGCCTGTGCTGAAAAAAGTTGTCATCAGCATGGGAGTTGCAGAAGCGACGAAAGACAAAAATGCAATGCAAGATTGCATTAAAGAGTTGACGCTTCTCTCAGGCCAAAAACCAGTGATTACTCGGGCTAGAAAGTCCATTGCGAATTTTAAGTTACGCCAGGGTCAAGCAATTGGCACTAAAGTCACTCTTCGAAAAAAACGCATGTATGATTTTCTAGATCGTTTTTGCAATATTGTTTCTCCACGTATTCGCGACTTTAGAGGTTTCCCTTTAAAGTGCGACGGCAAAGGAAACTATTCCATTGGTATCGAAGAACAACAGATTTTTCCCGAGATTAATCTCGATGAAGTTAAAAGAACGCAAGGTATGAACATCACATTTGTCACAACAGCAAGAACTGATAGTGAATGTGTCGAGCTTTTAAAGCAGCTGGGCCTTCCATTTAAAGTGGCAGAATAAAGGTTAGGGAGAGGAACGCATGGCATTACATGATCCAGTAGCAGATCTTTTGACGAGAATTCGCAACGCGAAGGATGCGCGCCATCGTTTTGTGGATTTTAGACCGAGCAAAATGAAGATTGAGATCCTACGTATCCTGCAAGAGCAAGGATTCGTTGAAAAAGTCCTCGTTGATAACGAAAACAGCCGGGCTCGAGTATTTTTAAAATACGCTGACGGACGTGATTCTGTGATCAAAGGACTTAAACGAGTCTCATCGCCTTCATTAAGACGGTATGTAGGTTACAAAATGATACCACGCATCTATGGTGGAATGGGAATTGCAATTCTGTCTACGCCGAGTGGAATTGTCGATGGTGAAACAGCCCGTAAAATGAAAGTGGGCGGCGAATTGTTGTGTTTGATTTGGTAGTAAAATAGAGGTAAAAAAATGTCACGACTCGGTAAAACTCCAATCGCGCTTCCAGAAAAAGTGGAAGTAAAGATTGCAGATGGAATGGTGCACGCAAAAGGACCCAAAGGCAATATCAGTATTCCTGTCGAAAAAGGCATTTCTATTAAAATAGAAGACAATAAGCTTTTCGTTATCAAAGACGAAAAGATCGAAATGCCAAGACCAGCACATGGATTAACACGAGCGCTGATCAACAACATGGTTATCGGTGTCACAAAGGGATTCGAAAGACGACTTGGTCTAGTTGGAGTTGGATACCGTGCTGCAGTCCAGGGACAAAAATTGGATTTGCAATTAGGATTTTCGCATCCGACCCAAATTCCAATTCCTAAAGGGGTGAACGTAACGGTCGATAAGAGCGTAACGATCATCATTCAAGGAATTGATAAGCATCTAGTAGGTCAATTTGCAGCTTCTGTACGCGCAATGAAACCGCCTGAACCTTACAAAGGTAAAGGAATCCGGTATGAAAACGAGTATGTCCGTAAGAAGGCAGGAAAGGCAGCTAAAGGTAAAACGGCTTGATATAAGGGAAAAGCATGAATAACGAAATCAATAAACGCAATGTCCGAAGATTTCGACGGAAGTTACGGATTAGGAAATCTGTTCGTGGTACAGCGGAAAGACCTCGTTTGAGCGTATTGAAGACTAATCTTCATATTTCAGCTCAAATCATCGATGATGAAGCTGGAATCACTCTGGCTAGCGCTGGAACAATGACTAAAGATTTCCGCAATCAAAAATTAGGCAGAAAAAGTAAAGAATCTGCTCGCCAAGTAGGCGTCAAATTGGCAGAACTTGCAAAAGCCAAAAACATTCAATGCGTTGTATTCGATCGCGGACACCATAAATATCATGGTGTTTTAGCTGAACTAGCAAATGGCGCACGTGAATCCGGATTACAATTTTAGCGAGAAAATTGAAGGAAAATTGACATGACAAAACAAGAAGCTAAGCGCCGCGCAGAGGATTTCGGTTCTGAGTTTGAAGAGAAAGTGCTCTACATCAACCGATGCTCTAAGGTGGTCAAAGGCGGACGCAAGTTTAGTTTTTCCGCACTAGTTATTATCGGTGATGGACAAGGGCATATTGGATTTGGCTTTGCAAAAGCCAATGAGGTATCTGATGCGATCCGCAAAGGCACTGAAGCCGCTCGCAAAAATGTGCTCACATTTGAAATGGAAGGGACTACCATTCCACACGAGATCATTGTTGAGTGGGACGGTGCTAAAGTTCTCTTGAAGCCAGCTCCTGAGGGAACTGGTGTCATTGCTGGATCGAAAGTCCGTTCAGTTCTTGAACTTGGCGGAGTTAAAGATGTCGTTGCGAAGAGTTTGGGATCAAGCAATCCTCTTAACCAAGTGCGCGCGACCATCCAAGCATTAACAAGTTTACGTAACCGTAGTAAGAATTTAGCTGCGCGAGGGCTTTCAGCATGATTTCATTATCAACACTTTCGAACACACATCGACCTGATAAAAAAGTGCAGCGCATTGGCCGAGGAACTGGCTCAAAGCGCGGTAAAACGTGCGGACGCGGCCACAAGGGCGACAAGGCCAGACAGGGCTACAAGCAACGTTACGGACACGAAGGCGGCCAACTGCCACTTTACCGTAAACTGCCTTGCAGAGGTATGGACGCAGGACGGTTCAGATCAGAAGTATTTGCTATCAATTTGGGAAGACTCGACACCTACTATAAAGATGGTGAAACAGTCAGTCTGAAGTCTCTTCAGGAAAAAGGGATTGCGCCACGCAGAGCTCCTGGTGGATTAAAAATCCTTTCCGATGGAGAACTTAAGAAAAAAGTGAACATTGAAGCAGCAGCCTATTCAAAAGCAGCTGAAGAAAAGCTAAAGAAGGCAGGAATTTCCTACCAACAGATCGCTATTGGAAAGTAGTTTCTCTTGAATCCCGAGCTGGATGACGAATGATTGAAGGCGTAAAACGCATTTTTGCAATACCTGAGCTTAAAGCGAAAATCATCTTTACGATGATGATGCTGGTCGTCTGCCGGATAGGGGCTTATATTCCTGTCCCCGGCATTAATGGTGAGGCTGCAGTACAAATGTTCCGCTCCGCTACTGGCGGAGGGCAAAACCTGCTACAGCTTATGGATGTCTTTTCGGGCGGAGCGTTTGCTCAAATGACAATCATTGCGCTCGGAGTGATGCCCTACATCTCTGCATCGATCATCATGCAGCTGCTTGTTGCGTTAGTTCCATCTATGCAGCGGGAAGTGCGTGAAAATGCAGATGTGGGCCGCCGTAAGTTGAGCAAGTGGATCCGTATTTTAACCGTTTTTCTAGCTTTATTTCAGGCTGGATTGTTCGGAAAGTACGCTATCCAGCTTAATGCAGGAAGCCCAGGAATCATTGTAAGCGACATCATTGACATTCAGGCTTTTGGTATTCCATGGCTGTTTTACCTCATTTTCATGGCGACGATGACAGCAGGTACCATTCTCCTCATGTGGATTGGAGAGCAAATATCCGAGAAGGGAATTGGAAACGGGATCAGCTTGATCATCACAGTAGGGATACTTTCCTCTCTGCCATCGACAATGGGATCCGTTTTCCGGCAACTGAACTTGGACTCTCAGGAGATAGGCCAGTTGACCTTTACGTCAATGGTCGTGCTATCGGCAGTGTTTGTGCTGATTATTGTAGGAACGATACTGATTATTCAGGGGCAAAGAAAGATTCCATTGCAGTATGCGCGGCGGATTGTAGGCAATCGCGAGATGCAAGGCGGCAACGCATTCATCCCGTTAAAAATTAACTACGCCGGCGTTATACCGGTGATCTTTGCGTCATCGTTTTTAATGCTGCCGGCCTCAGTCGGGCAGTTTTTAGGGACCAACAGCTGGATTGGGCAATTTGCGATGTGGATTTCTCCGGGGACCGGATTATACATGTTCATCTATGTCATGTTGATCATTGGTTTTACCTATTTCTGGACTGCTACCCAGTTTCATCCAGAGCAAATTGCTTCGGACATGAAGAAAAATGGAGCTTTTATCCCTGGAATACGGCAGGGAAAGCCAACTCAAGATTATCTTGAGTCAACGATGAGCCGTATTACGTTTGCAGGTGCGCTGTTTCTTGCGATGATCGCCATTTTGCCGACTGTCGTAGGAAGGTTGTTGAGCGTGGATTCGACTATCACTTATTTTTTCGGCGGCACATCGCTGTTGATCTTAGTGGGAGTTGTATTAGACACCTCAAAGCAAATTGAGTCGCATCTGTTAATGAAGCGCTACGAAGGCTTTATGAAGAAGGGGCGCCTGAA
>JAFEGV010000023.1 GCA_018239665.1 Verrucomicrobiota bacterium
ACTTTCATCTGGCTATCAAACTCAACGACGCCGTAACGCTCAGGATCCTTTACTTCATAACCGAATATGATCGCGCCGCTTTCCAGATCTTTGCACTTTGAGAGAATTTCTGGAAGCGCGTGCCCATAGAAAATATTGTCGCCGAGGACAAGGGCTACGCTCTCCTCGCCGATGAACTTTTCGCCAATGAGAAATGCTTGCGCAATCCCTTCCGGCTGATATTGGGGAAGATAAGTGAATTTCAGGCCATACTGTGATCCGTCTCCGAAAATCCGTTCGAACCTGGGTAGATCTTCCGGCGTTGAAATGATCAAGATGTCCCGAATGCCTGCCTGCATAAGGACAGACAAGGGATAGTAGATCATCGGCTTGTCATAGATCGGCAATAGTTGTTTACAGAGGCCGACCGTCACCGGATGCAACCGCGTGCCTCGTCCGCCCGCAAGAATAATCCCTTTCACTTCAACTACTCCTTCAGAGACTGTTAATGGTTTTAGTTTCTGTCGATTTTTTGGACTTTTTCAGCAAATTTTACTTCCATTTGTTGGGGGTTATATCAATTTCCGTATATTACCCCCAACAAATGGAAGTAAAATTTGCAAAAAATTCGCAAAAAAGCGACGAAACCTAAATCCATTATCAGTCTCGTAGAATGTAAACTCCATCCAATCCGCGATACCGCTCTTTGTAGTCCAAACCATATCCCACGACAAAATGGTTGTCGATATCAAAAAGAACATAGTCGGGATGGTAAGAAACTTGACGGGGAACTTTCTTGTTAAGGAGAACAAGAGATTTAAGGCTTTTAGGATCCTTGTTCTGAAGCTGGGACATAATCTGAAACAGTGTTGACCCGGAGTCAAAGATATCGTCGACGACCAAGACATGCTTGTGATGGATGTGCATTTCCTCAAGGCCCAGCAAAACAAGGTTTCCCCTTTGAGAGCCCCGATGCCCATAACTGCTTGCTTTAACGTATTCGATCTCGCAGGAAACATGGATTTTGCGGATTAGGTCGGCAGCCAAACAGATGGCGCCTTTCATCACCATGACGATCGTCAGTTCCTTCCCCGCATAGTCGCTATCGATCTGCCGTGCGATCTGCTCGATCTTCTCTTGGATCTGTTGCTGAGAAATCAGTACTTGCAGATTTGTCATGAATTCGCAGGGAGGACAAAGTTGCAACCTTCAAGAATCAGCTGATCGATATAGGTAATGGTGTAATCATTACTTAAAAACCGGGGATCTTCGAACATGAAGAGATGAAACGGAATTGTCGAGTGGACGCCGCCGATATGAAACTCGCGCAAAGCCCTTTTGGCCACGGCGATCGCTTCTTCTCGGTCTTTGCCCTTTACGATCAATTTTGCGATCATCGAATCGTAATTAGGCGGTATCCGATAACCGGAATAGCATGCGCTGTCGATTCGGACGTGAGGGCCTCCCGGCGGAATATAATACTCCAAAAGTCCAGGAGAAGGCGCAAAATTGTTCGCTGGATTCTCTGCATTGATCCGGCACTGGATCACGTGGCCTTTAAACTCAACGTCCTTTTGCTTGAGCTTCAGCTTTTCTCCCATCGCGATTTTAATCTGCTCCTTGACAAGGTCTACACCTGTGAGCTCTTCCGTAACGGTGTGCTCGACTTGAATACGGGTATTGACTTCCATGAAGTAGAAATTTTTCTGCTCATCGAGCAAGAACTCAACGGTCCCGGCAGAGTGGTAGTTTGCAGCTTTAGCGATAGCGACAGCTGCTTCGCCTACCTTCTTTCTCATCGAGGGTGTTAAGATCGGGCTTGGAGCTTCTTCAATGAGCTTTTGCCTTCGGCGCTGGATCGTGCAGTCTCTTTCGCTTAAATAGAGGTAATTGCCATGTTTGTCCCCAAGGATCTGCACTTCAATGTGGCGGGGATTGACGATCATCTTTTCCAAATAGACGTCAGGATTGTTGAAGCTGACTTCCGCTTCTGCCCGCGCAGCAGTGAATTGGCGAACAAATTCATCAGGGTCATAGGCAATTCGGATCCCTTTGCCTCCGCCGCCGGCCGATGCTTTAATAAAGACAGGGAAGCCGATCTTTTTGGCCTCGTCCAATGCCTCTTTGACATCTTCAATGACCCCGTCAGAGCCTGGAATTACAGGACATTTGACGCTTTTTGCCGTAGCTTTAGCTTTTGCCTTATCGCCAAGAAGGGCGATCGTTTCAGGAGAGGGGCCGATAAAATTTACGCCGCAGCTATTGCAGATGGAGGCAAAATTAGCATTCTCGCTTAAAAATCCGTAGCCCGGATGCAGGGCGTCTGCGCCGGTAATTTCACAAGCGGAAAGGATATTGGAAATTTTCAAATAGGATTTTTGCGATGGGGGTTCGCCGATGCAAATCGCTTCATCGGCATGCAAAACATGCAATGCTTCGGCATCTGCTTGGGAATAAAGCGCAACCGTTTGAATGCCAAGATCATGGCATGCACGGATAATTCTGACGGCGATCTCGCCTCGATTGGCAATAAGTACTTTTTGCATAGGATCTTTGATTAGACGATTCTCAGTATTTTGGTCCCAAATTCAACAGGATGGGCATTATCAACGAGGATTTCAGCAACGACCCCGCTAACTCCTGCTTTCACTTCATTCATCACTTTCATCGCTTCGATGATGCAGACAACCGTATTTTCCTCAACGCGGTCTCCTACTTTAATGAATGGAGGATCCTCGGGAGATGGAGCAGAGTAATAGGTGCCGACCATAGGTGATTTCACGTAACGGCCTTCCTTTTCCTCTTTCTTGCCTGCAGGCGCGGCTTCTTCGTGCGCACCGTGTTTTGCATGTGAGCCCATGGCTGCAGGGCTGCGATGCAACGCTTCAGCATCCCTCATGGGAGCCGGATGGAAAACTGGAGGGTAGGCAACAGCTACAGGCTGTTGGGCATGATGGCCATGCTCTTCATGACGTTCGAGATGAATTTCATATCCCGTTTTTTCTTTAATCATGAGTTTTTTGATGCCTGCCCGCTCCATTGCAGTCATCAATTCTTTGATTTGCTTTAGCTCCACGCATTCTCTCCTAACGTTATACCCTTTGGATGTATTCATTTGTTTGAGTGTCGACTTTAACGATGTCTCCTGATTCGACAAACATGGGAACTTCAACTTTTGCCCCCGTTTCTAAAACAGCGATCTTCGTTGCGTTAGCAACATGGGCTGCAGACTGGCTTTCTTCGGTCTTAACGACCATCAGTTCCAAAAACTGAGGGAGTTCCACTGAGAATATCGAGTTCCCGTAGAACATGGCTTTTAGCTCTGTGCCTTCTTTGAGATAGTTGACTTTGTCTCCAATTACCTGAGAAGGGACCAGAACCTGCTCTAAGTTTCCGATATCGAGGAAAAGATAGTCCTTTCCCTCAAGGTACAAATACTCAAGCCGTCTTTCCGCTAACGATACATCTTGAATCGGCTGGTTGAGCTTGAAATTCTTTTCGACGACATCGTCCGACATCAAATCTTTTAGCTTAGTCTTGATAAAAGGAACGCCTTTTGCAACGGTCACTTTGACGCAAGATTCCACACGGTAGATCTTATCATCGAGAGAGATGGTCATTCCAGGAGCAAGTTGATTTGTGGTCGTCATGTCAATAGTCCTTCTACCTTGATTAGAATAGATGAGCCGGTTGCAAAATTTAAGGCATTCGGCATAATCATCAATTTATCTTAAGCACCGGAGCCTTGTAACCGGTTCATGCTTCAAAACGAGGAAAACGTTATCAAATGGGCTATAATATCTTTCAGCTCCAGCAAGGAGGAGATCTTATAATCCACATCGCTTGGCTGTCCGATCGAATTCAGCCCCCTGCCCCAGCGCATCTGAACGGTTTTATAACCTAGTTCGCGAGCAGGGGCCAAGTCGATGGGGATCCTGTCTCCGCAAACGATGATTTCAGTCGGAGCATATCCTAGCTCATCCGCCAAAGCTTGATAATGAACTTTTTTATTGCCCGCCTCAGCGACAATGATCTTACTAAAAATTCCCGAATCTATACCAGCTTTTTTCAACTTGGCCAGCTGCTGAGGGGGTTTTCCAATTGTCACAATAGCAAGTTGATGGGAACAAGAGAGCTCATCGAGGACCTCCCTGGCGCCATTCAAAGGATTTAAGGGGACGTCGAAAGAAATATTGTCATAAACTTCCTTTAGTCCAATCGGAAGCAAGGCTGGATCGGCATTGTGAATTTCAAGAAATTCGGCCAACGCACGCTTAGCGCTGTCCGCTGCTTGGTCAAGCCTCTTTAATAGGTTAAGGGCTTCAGAGAAATCGGGAATGCTCAACCCCTCTTGAACCAAACGCCTTAACGCGTCTTCAAGCTTAAAAGGAGTAATGCAGCCAGAGGTGTCGACTAATGTGTCGTCTAAATCAAAGATGATTAACAATTTTCATCAACTCTTGAGCTAATTTTATTGGATTATGGCGGATCAAGCTGCGTTTGATAAGATCCTTTTTGGGCGCTTCTTTAGGCTCTCCGAGAAGGGGCGCAAGGACCACCCGTTCATCATCTAAATCATTTTTTACAAGCTCCCCTTCATCAGCGTAGACATCGATAAGCTCCTGAGAAGGATTTTGGTCATTGACCAAGATATAATCAAAGATATCATCGCCGACAAACCGCTTGATCTCTTCAAGATAGCTTCTCACTGAAAACCCGGTTGTCTGACCTTTACGGTTCATCAAATTGACGACGAAGGTCTTTTTCGCCTGAGAATTGCGAAGGGCTTCGCTCACCCCTTCAACAAGCAAATTGGGGATCAGAGAAGTATGCAGCCCGCCCGGGCCGATGACGATCAGATCAGCATTCATAATCTCATTGATCGCATGGGGATTGGCCTTGGGAAACGGCTCCAAGTAGATGCTTTTATATCCCTGATCGATCTCTTGAGAGAGGTAGATCTCTTTTTCACCTTCGAGAAGCTTCCGGTTATTGAGAAGCATCTTCAGTCTGACCTGGTGGGTCGTCACAGGAATCACTTTGCCCTTGATAAACAAAATTTTTCCCATCTCTTCGACGGCCTTTTCAAAACTTCCAGTCACTTTTTCCAAGGCGGATAACAGAAGGTTGCCGAAACTGTGCCCTTCCAATCCTCCGTTTTCAAAACGGTAGTTCATTAAAGAGCGCATCATGTTGGATGAATTGGAAAGGGCGACCAAGCACTGGCGCACATCGCCGGGGGGTAGGACTCCAAGCTCATCGCGCAAAATCCCTGTGCTGCCTCCATCATCGGCCATCGAAACGATAGCGCTTAAATCGACGTTGTATCCCTTCAAGCCTCGTAACACGGAGAAATTGCCCGTTCCCCCACCGATAACGACAATTTTTTTCATCGACAATCCCTTCTGTTAGAGGCTGCTCTTAAGATTTTTTAAGGTTGCTACTCCCTCCTTCAAACTGGGAGCCTTGAATATGTAAGTTCCTGAAACTAAATTATTGGCGCCGGCTTTAACGCACTGGGCACCCGTTTCGGCATCGATCCCTCCATCCACTTGGATAACAAAAGGGGGCAGTTTCGCAGCCTCCTTGTCTCCTTCCGAAGGAACGATCCCGCCTTTCCGAATATCGAGCTTGGTGCAGAGATCGCGAGTGAACTTAATTTTTTCCAAAACTTCAGGCATAAATGCCTGGCCGCCAAATCCGGGATTTACCGTCATTAACAAAATCAAGTCGCATTTGTCCAAGTATTTGGGGATAATGGACTCAGAAGTTTCAGGACAAAATGCGAGACCGGCCTCAACGTTGCACTTTCGGATATAGTTCAACGTATCCTCCACTTCTTCAGTGGCTTCCAAATGAAAAGTGATGCGATCAGCTCCAGCTTCGATAAATCTTTCGATATAATCAAATGGGTTATAGATCATCACGTGAACATCGAGAAAAAGGTTTGTCGCACGATTGATCGCGGCTACGGCGCGGGGGCCGAGAGTCAGATTGGGAACGAAATGACCATCCATAATGTCGATATGAACGGCATCAGCGCCAGAGTCTTCTATACGTTTTGCCTCATCGGCTAAGCGTCCGAAGTCTCCGGATAAAATCGAGGGTTCTACTTGTATAGGCCAATGTTTCTTATGCATATGCTATATTTTTGGCTATCCAAGGAAATTTATTCAAGGAGGGAATTGCAAATCGGAATAAATTATAAGGATAAGCTGACCGGTAAAACTTATCAAAAAAGGTTTAGCGGGGCCCATTTGCACAGATACAAATGGCAAATGAATCAGCATTCTTTCTGGATTGCCGAGACCAGAGCGTTTCTTTTTGCCTTGTCTTCGGCCTGAAGGACAAAACCCAGGTAGCGGACATCGAACGCCTGCAATGACAACGTTGCCAACTGCGAAGATGGAATATGGAGGTGCGCTACGCTTTCAATTATTTTCTCCTTTAGATTGACGTCCTGGTAGCTGATCAGTGCATATAGGACCGACCCTTCTTCCTTAAAGTAAACGTCCTTTTCCTGATTGAAATCTTTATTTCTTTCGACAGCATCCAGGAGGATAGAAAACAAATTTTTAAGGATCTTGGGCGAAACGACGCTGCGCAACTCGATCGGAAAGATCGAATGGAAAAAGTTCTCTAATAAAATCTCCTCCCGCCTGCTCATGTTGGGAAATAAGCATTTCAGTCCCAAAAACTGTTCTTGCTGCTTGGAGATCATCCCTCCGTTGTAGTCGCGGACCTCGCCGACAATCCTCTGCAGCTCAGATGTAACGACATGGCGGGCCTTTAGTAAATCGACAGAATGGTCTTGCCTCAAGAAAGAGGAAGCAGGCAACCTGACGCGAAAGACAGTGGCCTCCTTGGGATACTTTTTCCTAAGGGTCCCGACGACCTTGACCCGGTCCGGAATAAACTTAAAAAATGTTTTGGAGCGTTGAAACAACTCCTGGATCGATGGCATCCCCTTTTGAAGCACCCTTAAAAAAATAATGGTGAACGAGAGTTCAAGATCGGTCTGCTCATCGAAAGAGATGATAACCTGAGGCAGATCGCGCGGATAGCGCAGCTGCTGGGCTAACGTAATGATATTCCGCATTACCTCTTCTTCATTGCGCGGCATGAAAAGCGGGCGCATCAACCTCTCCACCCCATTCTTCAAATCTTCAGATAACCGCTCTTTGAGCATTTTAATTTCGGCAAGGGTGAACTCCTCCCCCCCGATCTTTTCCAGTTCGAGATAGAGGAGCTGGATCTTGTCTTCGCGCAATGAGCTGACAAAATTTGAATCTGAAATCACACTGATTTGAGGAAAATAGACCTTGATCGCTTTTATCAGATGCCTTTCTTCAAAAACTTCGTTGTCGTTGAGGAAATTGATCCCGACAAAAACACCTAACACCCGTTTTGTTCCAAACGGCAAGTGAAGCTTAGTCTTGCACAATTTTAAAGTCAGATGACGCGCGCCGGGCACATTTTCGATCTGTTGCTGAATCGCTTTGCGGAACAGATAAAAAACGTAGATGATCCGGCTCATGTGCCCATACTCGCGAGCCCCCTTGAACTCCTCATTGCACATCACCAAAAAATGCTGCATTTGGGTAAAGATATCCGAATCAAAATCATCCGGCCTCTTTTCTAGAAGGGATGCGATTCTTTCCTGGATCAACGACGTCTTCTGATCGGCAGATAGGCCCTTGATCTCCAATATTCGATTAGCATGGTACACGGAAACCAGCCCTAAGCGTATTTCCGTCTCCAAAATAGGCAAATTGCTTCGCACGCTTTCCATGTCGGAAAGCTCGCCTACCGAGATCACCACTTCGCTGACTGTAAAAAGCTCATTTGTCAGTTCGGGCAACTTAAAATCTGTTGCGAAAAAGGAAGAAATGTTAAGCCTGCGGCCCGGCAAAAGCCAGCGATGGATCATTTCATAGAAAAATTTTACCGCATTGGCCCGGTGGCGCGTTAACAGGAATACAGAGACATTGTAAGGGTCCTCC
Source organism: Verrucomicrobiota bacterium (assembly GCA_018239665.1). GTDB lineage: Bacteria > Chlamydiota > Chlamydiia > Chlamydiales > Rhabdochlamydiaceae > Acherontichlamydia. The sequence continues at coordinate 7,983 of JAFEGV010000023.1, forward strand.
CCCCATTCGGCCATTCGGATAACAGGCAGGATTTTATGAAGCTCCTCAACAGCCCCCTCATAATCCCCTTCTTCCCTTCCATCCGCCGACTCGGAAAAGAAAAAATCGGGAGGTAAAAGCTTTGCCAGCGCATTCCGAATAGATCCGCTATAAAGCAAGCGATGAGGATTATCGGAGACGCTATCGAGAACCGTTGTTATCAAGGGAAAGCGATGCGAGGATGCCTGAGTGATCATTCTGCTATTCCTCATAGATGCAAGGTTGATTTGCCACTTTTTCGCAAGGCCCTATCAAGGTCCCTTGACTATACCGCAGCTCTGGATCAAAAAAAGAGCGAATATGCAAATTCAATAAATTTTTTTCAGCGAGCCTGATGCAACGGGAATGCAAGACCTCGGCGCCCTTTTCCACAATCTCCAAAGCGCTCCTATAAGAAAGCTGCCCCAGAACTTGGGCATAGGGATTTTTTTTGGGGTCCTCCTCGCAAATGCCGGGGACATCCTTATAAAATTCGATGACGGAGGCTCCCAAAGCCACCCCTAAAGCTACGGCCGTCGTATCAGACCCCCCTCTACCAAGGGTCGTGATCTCACCTTCTTTGCTCACTCCTTGGAATCCTGCAACGATAACGACCCTCCCCTCATCAAGGTAACGCTTGAGCCGATGCGGCCTGACGTCGACAATCCGCGCTTCCGAATGTAAACAGGACGTGATGATGCCAGACTGGCTCCCCGTGAAACTGATAGCTTCTTTGTTTTTTAATTGCAGGGCCATTGCAAGAAGCGCTACGCTGATCCTTTCTCCGACAGAGACCAGCATGTCTTGCTCGCGAAGAGGCGGTTCGGGATGAACTTTTTTAGCTAGGGCTAAGAGCTGGTCCGTTGTATCGCCCATCGCGCTGACGACAACGACGACTCTAGCATTGCTAGCGCGGTTTAAAATAATTTCTGCTATGCGGGAAAACTGTTCCGTGCTCGAAACTGCCGCCCCGCCGAATTTCATTACAATCGTTTCCATAAGCAGACGTCAATATTAGAACAAAGGATAAAAGCAATCCTAATAAATTTTTCAAACTCTGGCAATAGAATTCAGCAAACTGCCATGCAGGGCCCTTGGATTTTTTACCGTTGCTTATATTACGAATCTTTTGATAGCATCTTCCCTTTAAACCCAAATAGATGGGCTTGATTTATAAACCCCAGGAGTAACCCTTAACATGTCCAAAGCAACTAAAAACGATTGGAACCAAAGTAAAATCATCGACGACGTAGACTATCACGAGGAAGATGCAAAGCAATTCATGAGCCTTTTGAACCGCAAAGAAGAAGCTGCGGGCGAAGGGTCGGTCTCGTCAATGAGCACAGGCCAAATCCTTAAAGGAAGAATTGTAGAAATCACAAAAGATTTCGTCGTAGTAGACGTAGGTTTAAAATCGGAAGGGCTTGTTCCAATTGGGGAGTTCCCAGAACCAGCCGAGCTGTATTTGGACAATGAAGTAGAAGTTTATCTCGACCAAACTGAAGGCGAAGACGGACAGATCGTCCTTTCACGTGACAAAGCGCGCAGACAAAGACAGTGGGAATACATTGTCAACCACTGCAACGAAGGCTCAATTGTCAAAGGTAAAGTTATCCGCAAAGTCAAAGGCGGCTTAATGGTCGATATCGGCATGGAAGCATTCCTGCCAGGATCGCAAATCGACAACAAGCGCATTAAGAACCTCGACGAGTTCATCGGCCAAACCTACGACTTCAAGATCCTTAAAATCAACACCGAGCGCAAGAACATCGTCGTTTCCCGCCGCGAACTTCTCGAAGAAGAAAGGATCTCCCGCAAAGCTGAGATGTTGGAAAACATCAATGAAGGCGAGCTCCGAAGAGGCGTTGTGAAAAACATCACTGATTTCGGCGTATTCCTTGACCTCGATGGAATCGATGGACTGCTTCACATTACCGACATGACTTGGAAGAGAATCAAGCATCCTTCAGAAATGGTTGCTCTCGGACAAGAGCTCGAAGTGATCATCCTGCACGTCGACAAAGAAAAAGGCCGCGTAGCCCTTGGAATGAAGCAAAAAGAAAACAATCCATGGGAAGAGATCGAAATGCGCTATCCTCCAGGAACAAAGGTCCGCGGAAAAATCGTGAACCTGGTCCCTTATGGAGCATTCATCGAAATCGAGCCGGGAATCGAAGGGCTTATCCACGTTTCTGAAATGTCATGGGTAAAAAATGTAACTGATCCTAGCGAAATCGTACAAAAAGGCGATGAAGTCGAAGCGATTGTCCTCTCCGTCCAAAAAGAGGAAGGAAAAATCTCTCTCGGGATCAAACAAACAGAAAAGAATCCATGGGACGATGTGGAAAAAAAGTTCCCGATCGGCAGCAGTGTAACAGCAGAGATCCGAAATCTGACTAACTACGGCGCGTTCGTTGAGCTTGAGCCAGGAATTGATGGACTGATCCACATTTCCGACCTCAGCTGGATCAAGAAAGTCTCCCACCCATCCGAAGTCTTGAAAAAAGGAGATAAGGTAGAGGCTGTTGTTCTGTCTGTTGACAAAGAGAGCAAAAAAATCACTCTCGGCGTCAAGCAGCTCAGCAACAATCCATGGGAAACCATAGAAAAAACGATGCCAGTTGGAACGCTTGTCAAAGGGATCGTTTCCAAAATCACAGCTTTCGGCGCATTTGTCGAACTTGATAACGGAATTGAAGCTCTCGTCCACGTCACAGAACTCTCCGACCAACCATTTGGAAAAGTTGAAGATGTTGTCAATAAAGGCGAAGAAGTGACAGCAAAAGTTATTAAACTGGACCCTGAGCACAAAAAAATTGCTCTCTCGATCAAAGACTATCTGGTCGACAAGAACAAGTTTAATCGCGATGACATCGTTGTCGGCACTTCAAAAGCCAAGAAAGGCAAGAAGAGCGAAGAAGATGTGACCGAGGAAAACGATCAATAAGGAGCAACTCGATATTGCATCGAGAAGCAAATAATGAACGCGGGCTCAATTTAGGCCCGCGTTTTATACAAAAGCAAATTCAAAAATCCAGCATAGACTGAACCAATTTTTGAGTTCGCTTGTGTATAATCAATAAGAGGGAGTTGCAAAACTGCTTTACCCGAAAAAATTGATGATTTTGAGGCTGTTTGTGAGATGCAGCGTAGCTGCCACGGGCCAATCGACGAGGCTGACCCCTAGTGGGTCGGGTGAGGAGAATGGGCTCAAACAGCCTCAAAAGGGCGATTTTAACGGGCAAATGAGTATTGCAACTTCCTCAATAAAGGAAGAGGCTTAATTTCAGATGAATAAAGACCTAGTCGCCATCTTTGAGTATTTAGAAAGAGAAAAAGGGATCAAGCGGGAAGTCATTATCACGGCTATCGAAGAATCTCTTAGAGCCGCCGCTCGCAAAAGCGTCAAGGGCTTGATCAATGTTTCCGTCCAGATCAATGCGAAAACCGGAAACATCGAAGTCATTGCCCAAAAAGAAGTTGTCGACAAGGTGACTATTCCTGAAGAAGAGATCACATTGGAAGATGCTCGAGTCCTTAACCCTTACTGCGAAATTGGACAGTGGGTGGACATCTCCGTGACCCCTCAAGATTTTGGAAGGATCGCTGCACAAACAGCGCGCCAGATCATCTCGCAAAAATTAAGAGGCGCCGAGAGGGACGTCATTTACGAAGAATATCGCCACCGGATCAACGAGATCATTTCTGGAACAGTCAAGCGAGTCGTCCGCGGCGCAACCCTTATCGTTGACCTTGGAAAAGTGGAGGCCATATTGCCAGACCGCTTCTATCCTAAGACGGAAAAATACAATGTAGGCGACCGAGTTCAAGCTCTTTTGCTTGAGGTCCGCGATACAGAAAGCGGCGGAGCGGAAGTCATCCTTTCCAGGTCCCATCCTGAATTTGTCGCCCAGCTCTTTTCTCAAGAAGTGCCTGAAATTCACGAAGGAACGATCATTATTGAAAAAATTGTCCGCGATGCCGGATACCGAACAAAGCTCGCTGTTCGTTCGCAAGACCCAAAAATCGATCCTGTGGGCGCATGCGTCGGAATCCGAGGAAACCGCGTTAAAAATATTATCCGCGAACTCAACAATGAAAAGATCGACATTATTCCATTTACGGAAGATCCAGTACAGCTGCTTCAAAATGCGTTAACTCCTGTCGAGATCAAAAAAATCAACGTCAGCGACGATGGATCGGCAATTTCGATCGTTGTCACAGATGAAGACTATCCTGCTGCTCTCGGTAAGCGCGGCATGAATGCGCGGCTCAATGGAGAACTTATCGGCGCTGAGCTGCATGTGCAGAAAATGAGCCAATACCAAAGCGCAATGAACATCGAACGCGCGCAACTCGCACTTGCAGACGATCCTGCCCTTGATGAGCCTTTAGCGGTAGAAGGGGTCAACAGTATGATTATTGAAAGTTTGGTCAGCGCTGGATTCGATACAGCACGCAAGGTGTTGAATGCCACACCGGAACAACTTTCTTCCATACCTGAGATCAGCGTTGAAATGGCTTATAAGATACTTGAACAAATCAGAAAAAAGAGGGTCTAACAGTTGGCCAAAAATTTAAAATTAAACGTCAAAAATGCGCAGCTTGCCGAAGCTCTTAAGATCGGACAGCTCAAGAAACCCTCTGCTCTGAAAAAAAAGAAAACGGAAGGGGCTGAAGCAGAACCTGCATCAGCTGAAAGAAAAGAAGAAACTGCACCGGTTGAAACAGCTCAAACGAAACAATCTGCGCCGTCAATTGAACCTAGCGAATCCAAGCCCCACGCAGACCGTGAACCAGAACCTGTGCGCCCTGAAAAAGCAACAGACCGCCCTGTAGAACCTGAAGCAAAAGAAAGAGCTGAGCAACCTGAAGCTCGAGAAGAAGCTCCTCCAGCAAAACCTCAAGAGGACACCCAGCGAACAGCGCAACCATCCTATCAACCACGAACTCCTTATCCTGAGTACAGGCCTCGACCTTCCCATCCACATCATGGTGGCGAACAACAGCGTGAAGGCGGCTATGCGCCTGGTCCTCGACGCGAAGGCGGCGGCGGATATGCTCCGAGCGGTCCTCGTCGTGAAGGCGGCGGCGGATATGCTCCGGGTGGTCCACGACGCGAAGGCGGCGGATATGCTCCGGGCGGACCTCGTCGTGATGGCGGCGGCGGATATACTCCGGGCGGTCCACGACGCGAAGGCGGCGGCGGATACGTGCCAGGCGGACCTCGTCGTGAAGGCGGCGGATATGCTCCGGGTGGTCCTCGACGCGAAGGCGGCGGCGGATACGTGCCAGGCGGACCTCGTCGTGAAGGCAGCGGATACGCTCCGGGCGGACCTCGTCGCGAAGGCGGCGGATACGCTCCGGGCGGTCCTCGTCGTGAAGGCGGCGGCGGATACGCTCCGGGCGGTCCTCGACGCGAAGGCGGCGGATATGTTCCGGGCGGCCCTCGACGCGAAGGCTACTCGCCGATGAGCAGACCAAGCATCCCTGGAAAAGAGGCGCATGGCGAGCCAAGGAAATCCCCTCCTTCAAAAGAACCATCTAAACCCGACGTTCGAGAAGAAGAAGGCAAAAAAACTGCATTCAAGGACTTCCGCGAATATAAGCCGTCTAAAAAAGGCGGACCGGTTGAAAAGACATTCGATTCACGCGACAGGCAAGGTCTGCGCGATGACCTTGACGAACAGAGCTGGAGAAAAAAACGGCCTTCCCACAAGATGCGCCCAATTCAGCAAGAAGAGATCATTCGGCCAAAAGAACTGAAGGTCCGTTTGCCGATCTCCGTCAAAGATCTCGCTTCTGAAATGAAGTTAAAGGCATCGCAGCTCATTTCAAAATTGTTTATGAAAGGGGTTGTCATTACTCTCAATGATCTTCTTGATGACGAAACGACCATTCAATTGCTCGGACATGATTTTGATTGCGAAATTACGATCGATACAGCAGAAGAAGACCGCGTTCGCATCACCGATAAGACAATCAAAGAGGAAATTCAAGAGTCTGATCCGACTTCGCTTATTCTCCGTCCTCCGGTCGCTGCGTTCATGGGACACGTCGACCATGGTAAGACAAGCTTGATCGATTCGATCCGCAAGTCGAACCTCGCTTCAGGAGAAGCTGGAGAGATCACCCAGCATATCGGCGCATTCAAATGCCATACTCCTGTTGGCGATCTGACCATCCTCGATACACCGGGCCACGAAGCGTTTTCCGCTATGCGTGCCCGTGGAGCCGACGTTACCGATATCATCGTATTGGTCGTTGCCGGCGACGAAGGGATCAGGGCGCAAACGATCGAAGCGATCAATCAAGCTCAAACTGCCAATGTTCCTATCGTTGTGGCGATCAATAAATCTGACAAGCCGAATTTCAATGCGGACAATGTCTACCGTCAGCTTGCAGATCAGAACCTTCTGCCTGAAGCTTGGGGAGGAACCACCATCACCGTCAACTGTTCCGCAGTTACAGGCGCTGGGATCAAAGAGCTTCTGGAAATGCTAGCGCTTCAAGCTGAAATTCTTGAATTGAAGGCAAATCCTGTCTCCCGAGCACGCGGCAGTGTCATCGAGTCTGAGATGCACAAAGGGATGGGAGCAGTCGCTACCGTTCTAGTTCAAAATGGAACCCTGCGGCTTGGAGACGCTATCGTTTTCGCACAGCACTTTGCTCGAGTAAAAACGATGCAGGACGAGCATGGGCGCGATGTCTCAGAAGCAACGCCTTCCACTCCTGTTAAAATCACAGGACTGTCGGGTCTTCCGGAAGCAGGAAGCGAGTTCATTGTTGTTGCCAATGAAAAGGAAGCTCGGGAACTTGCAGAAAAACGCTCTGAAGGCAAGAGAAATGCGCAACAGCTGTTAATGAAGCGCGCCGGCCTGGAAAGTCTGCTTCAAGACAAGCAAACTGCTCAAAAGAAGATATTGAACCTGATTTTGCGCGGCGACGTTCAAGGATCCGTGGAAGCATTGAAGATCTCATTGCAAAAGATCCAGTCGAACAAGGTCGAGATCAACTTTATCTCAACAGCCGTCGGCGAGATTTCCGAATCTGACGTCCAGTTGGCTGCTGCTTCTAAAGCGACAATCTTAGGCTTCCATACGCAAATTGAAAGCCATGCCGAGTCATTGATCAAAAAACTCAAAGTCACCGTCAAGATGCATGATATCATCTATCACGCAGTTGACGACATCAGAGAATTGATGCTCAACCTTCTCGACAAAATTCCACAAGAATCCGACACGGGAACTGCTGAGGTCGTAGCTGTCTTTAAAGCATCCCAGCTTGGAGTCATTGCAGGATGCATGGTCACCGACGGCTTGATCAAGCGTTCTCATAGCGTGCGCCTGATCCGCGAAGGACAGGTCGTTTGGAAAGGAGCTATTGCTTCCCTCAAACGGGTCAAAGAAGATGTTAAAGAGATCTCCAAAGGATTTGAATGCGGTATCCTCTTGCAGAATTACAATGAGGTTAAAGTCGGCGATAAGATCCAAGCCTTTGAAATCACATACTTAACGCAAGAGCTCTAAATGGTTAAGAATCGTATTGCAAGACTTAATTCTCTTTTAAAAGAGGTAATATCCGAAGTGATCCATCGCGAAGTGCGCAATCCTCATGTGAATGAATTTGTCACTGTGACGGCCGTGGATATTTCTAACGATCTGCAGCATGCTAAAGTCCATATCAGCGTGATTGGAACTCAGGAGGCGAAAGAACAAACGATCCGAGCGCTTCAATCCGCTGCCGGCTTTATCGCGATACAATCCTCTAGAAAAGTGGTTATGCGCTATTTCCCCGTGTTGACATTCAAACTGGATTCTTCCGTTGAGCAGCAATTTAAAATTGACTCTCTCTTGAGCAAGATCCATGATGAGCAGAAGTCTAGGAAAAGCCCCCCTTCAGACAGCAACGTTGAAAACCACTGAGAGCTGCTTTGGACGGTATCCTTCCCCTTAACAAACCTGCTGGAAAAACTTCCTTTAACATGGTTTCTTTGCTGCGCAGGATCACGGGCATCCGCACAATCGGACATGCAGGGACCTTAGACCCGTTTGCAACAGGCGTCATGGTCTTGCTCATCGGCAAGAACTATACCCGGATGTCGAACCAGTTTCTTAATCAAGATAAGCAGTATAAGGCCCGCATACGCTTAGGCATCTCTACGGAAACGTACGATCCTGAAGGAGAAGTGACCAGCACCTCCCCTCTCATTCCTACTAGAGAGCAAATCGACAATGCCCTGCTCCAATTTCAAGGGACGATCAGCCAAGTTCCTCCTATGTTCTCGGCTAAGAAGGTCCAAGGCAAAAAGCTTTACGAGCTTGCACGCAAAGGGATCACCATTGAAAGAGCGCCGGTCCAGGTCACGCTTCGGATCGAGATCCTCGACTACAGCTATCCCTATTTAGATATCGATGTCCATTGTTCCAAGGGAACGTATATCCGCTCTCTTGCCCACGATATTGGACAAGTGCTAGGATGCGGAGCTCACCTTGAAGCTTTAAAACGAGTGCGAAGCGGAACGTTTACAATCGAAGAATGCTGTGAAGTCGAGCACCTGACTGATCCGCTCTACAATTGGCAAAAGCATTTGCAAAAGCGTTTGAGTCTGTTGTAAACGAGAAAGAAAGTTTCTAAGAGGCTTCATGATCATTTGCCGCAATCTTAGCGAGATCCCCTCTTTGCCAAAGCCGATCGGCTTATCAATCGGGTCTTTCGACGGAGTCCACTTAGGCCATCAAGCCCTTTTCCAATTTTTACGCCAAAAAGTCTCTTCCGATGGAACCGTTGCAGCGCTGACATTTGCTAATCACCCTTCCCAGCTATTCAATGGCCATGCACCGACTTTGCAGCTGTGCACGCTGGAGCACAAACTGAAACTGTTTAAAGAGCTGGGAATCGATCTGGTCATCCTGATCGAGTTCAATGCAGAGTTTGCCAAAAAGCCTTTTGATGAATTTCTTAAGGAATTAAAGCAGCGCCTCCCCTTTTCTTTCCTTGCATTGGGAGAGGATGCGCGCTTTGGAAAAGACCGCCAAGGCAAACCGGAAGCTGTAAAAGCTCTAGCCCCCTTCCTTAACTTTGAAGTGGAATACCTGACTAAAACGCTCTGGAAGGACCAACCTATCTCTTCCGGCCGCATTCGAAAGGCGCTTCAAGAAGGCAATTTGGCTGAAGTTTCTGCCCTTTTAGGCCGTGCCTATTCAGTGTTTTCTCCTTTAAGCAACAAGGAGGGCCGCTATGAAGTCGCAGCTTCCAATCTATGCCTTCCCCCTGACGGGATTTACCCCATTCAAATCCGCGGGATCGAACTTCCATTGCAAAGCCAAGCGGCAGTCTACAATGGAACAAAGACCATCCGGCTGGATATTTCCATTAATGTTCCATCGATCTCTGAGAACCCGATAGAAATTCTATTCTCTTGATTGATACCCAAATAACTTCAAAAGTTGGGAATTTGACAAGGAGGCGTCCTAAATTTGAACCAAGCTGCGTCTCTTAAGACCAGTTCGTGCCCAAGGGCACTTCACCTGCTGCGCACTGCGAAGGTCCACCGGACCTTCTCGTGTCTTCGCAGCCAAAGCAGCTCAACTTAAATAAGTTGGGCGATGCAGGCGGGTTCAAATTTAGTGACTGTCCGACGCTGTCAAAAACCAACTTTTGATGTTGTTTGGGTATACTCAAGAAGATCTCCGGGCTGGCATTGGAGCGCTTTGCAGATTGCTTCGAGCGTTGCAAAGCGCAAAGCTTTGGCCTTGCCGGTCTTTAAGATCGATAAGTTCTGCTCTGTGATGCCGATTGCTTCTGCGAGCTCTTTCGAGCGCATTTTCCGCTTGGCCAGCATCACGTCTAAATTGATCATTATGGGCATGGGCCTACCTTTTGAGTTTCGACTTTATATCGTTGCTGCATTTTCTTCCTGAAGCTTTCTCCCCTCGTCCATGATCCAGGATATCAAGATGATCCCGGCAGCAATTGCGATCATTTTCATCTCGGCAGCTCCTAGCTCGACTGCGATAAACCGCTCCCCTGCTGGATTTGATATGCTGAGAGCTAGAGTCATCAAGGCGACATAAAATGGATGGATCATCTGGCCGATCAAAAGGGTCCATCCAATCTTACGGATGCACCCAACGCTTGCCTCAGAAAAAAATTCCATTTTTTCGAATAAACCAAACAACCGGGACAGATAATAGCAAGCAAGCACGGTAATGCCTGCCGGAATGAGGCTGACAAGAAAGCCTGCCAACCGGTAGATCGGCTGTAAATCTGCGATAGGCCTTAAATACTCCGCATGCGCTAACCCCTCCGGGAGCAGATCGATCTTCAACCAAGGAGCTATCGGCTGCCCCTGATTGATCCAAAACATCGCAACCAAGATCGGCGTGCCGATCATGGCCAGGGCGGCAATCATACGTAAGATCTTGCTGAGCTTTTTGATTTTTGCAGTCGCTGTTCCATGGTCCATAGATAAGTCCTCCTTTGAGATATTTAATTGAATTAAATTATCGAGATTCGATCATTTTTTGTCAAATAACAAGAATTTTTCAGGGGCAGCTTCCGTTAGATGCGTGAGCTGCCGATCGACTCAGATCCTTCTTGAAAAAGACTGCTCAATGGATTAATATCAGACCCCAAATCTTCTTTTAATATGAGATAACTAACAATGGCTGGACTTTCTTGTGGAATCGTTGGATTGCCCAATGTAGGCAAATCCACCCTGTTTAACGCTCTGACACGCAAAGCTGCTGCCGCAGCGAACTACCCCTTCTGTACCATTGACCCGAATGTCGGGATCGTCGATCTTTCCGATCCACGTTTAAAAATTTTATCCGACATCTCCCATAGCAGTAAGATCATTCCTGCAACAGTCACTTTTGTCGACATTGCAGGTCTTGTCAAAGGAGCTTCTCAAGGGGAAGGACTTGGCAACCAGTTTTTGACAAACATTCGGGAGACCGATGCCATTGTCCATGTTGTCCGCTGCTTTGAAAATGATGATGTGATCCACGTTGCAGGACGGGTCGATCCGATCGCCGATATCGAAGTGATCAACCTCGAACTGATCCTTTCCGACTTGCAAATGGCTGAAAATATCGCCTCTCGCCTCGAAAAACAGGCTAAGGGGAAAAAAGAGCTTGTTCCAGTCGTCGAAACATTAAAAAAAGCGGTAGAGCATCTGAACCAGAGCCGTCCGCTTCGCACTCTGGAACTTACCGACGAAGAACGGGAATATATCGAAGACTATCCTTTCTTGACCGACAAGAAAGTGATCTACGCTACAAACGTATCTGAAAGCTCCCTCCCTTCAATGGAAAATGAGCATGTGGCACGGGTACGCGAGTATGCTGAGAAAGAGGGCAACCGGGTCATCCCCGTTTGCGCGAAACTGGAAGAAGAAGTCGCGCAGCTGACCGATGAGGAAGCCAAAGAATTCCTCAACTCTTTAGGAGTCGAAGAAACCGGCTTGAACCGCTTGATCAAAGGAGCTTTTGAAACGCTGGGATTGATCACCTACATCACAACAGGTGAAATCGAAACACGGGCCTGGACGATCACAAAAGGCACCAAAGCTCCGGAAGCCGCAGGCAAAATCCACACCGACATCCAAAAGGGGTTTATTCGCGCTGAAGTGATCAGTTTTGACGATATGGTGAAATACCAAGGACGCGTCGGCGCACGGGAAGTTGGAAAAGCCAGATCGGAAGGCAAAGACTATGTTGTCCAAGATGGGGATGTCATCCTCTTCTTCCATAACTAAAAGAAGAGATAACGATGACTGCTGAACTATTTATTACGTGCCCTGAAAACCTCGAGCTGCTCTTGCTTGAAGAGCTGCGCTCGTTAGGCTTAAAAGACATCCGCAAAGGTTTTCGGGGCGTCTACGCACCCGTTTCGATGCATGCCGTTTATACAGCCAACTATTGCTCCAGAATAGCCACTCGGGTCCTTTGTCCGCTGATGTCTTTCAACTGCCGCAACAGGAATGATATTTATCAAGCGGCAAGAGAAATTCCGTGGGCCAAATTTTTCAAGTCGAACGAGACCTTTGCGATCGATGCGAATGTGACCCATCCCAACCTGACCAATTCCCTTTTCGCAGCGCAAGTAATGAAAGATGCGATTTGCGACCAACTCAGAGAAAAGACCGGCAACCGCCCTTCTGTCGATGTCAAAAACCCCAACATCCAGCTCAACCTTTTCATCCACTACAATAAAGGTATCATCAGCTTGGACACGTCGGGAGCCCCCCTCTTTAAGCGAGGCTGGCGCTCGGCAACAACTTCGACTTCGATCCAGGAAAACCTCGCCGCAGCTCTTCTGTTCCAAGCAGGGTATAATGCAGACACCGTCCTTTGCGATCCGTTCTGCGGGTCTGGAACGTTTCTCATTGAAGCGGCAATGATCTCAACCCGAACTCCTGCAGGATATTATCGCAATCAATGGGGATTCTTCCGCCTTCCTCAATTTGATCAGGCAGAATGGGAAAGCTTCAAGAAAGAAAAGGATGCGTTGCGCATTCCTTTAGAAAAAGGGAAAATCTTCGGCGCTGACAAGGACCTCAAAACGCTTCAGGCCTGCAAAGACCATGTCCGGAAAATCGGCTGCACTGACAGCATCGCGCTTCAGCATGCCGATATCATTCGCTACGCCCCTCCTGTCCCTCCTACTTTAATTCTGACGGACCCTCCTTATGGAAAGCGTCTGGAGACTTCTCATACGATTTTCAAAGAATTAGGAGAGTTCATCAAGCGGGTGCGTTCTCCGTCCACCATCACATTTGTATTGGCCCCTGATGCACGCTATCTCGACGCCTCAGGGATTGGGGTCTATAAGGAATTTCCATTTTCCCACGGGGGACTTAGCGTCTCGGCATTTCAGCTTAACAGAGCCTAAAAAATCTGTCTTAGAAGCTGTTAACGGATTTGGTAGTTTGTGTACAAATCCGTTAGACCTTTAGATCGTGGCTTGGGGAAACGCTTGCTGGAAGGCAACAAGATTGTTCTGGTCTCTTACAGATCCCGGCGATACATAGACTGCAAAGCTAATATGCTGGAAAGCGCCGCGGCAAAAATCTTCCATGAGCACTTCACGGGTCCAGCGGGCAACATCTCCGGGTGGATTTTGAAAAGCGCCGCATCCAAACGCGCCGAGGACAAGGGCATTGCAGCCATGCTGCATTGCTGTTGCAACCTGCATCCGGATCTTCTGCTTCATTCCGTCTTCATAGGTTTGAGCGTTTTGAGGACGGTTTCCAGGATGGTATGCAGCGCTTGAAATGAAGTGAAGGGTTTCAACAGCTTCCATCCACTGAAAGCGTTCCCCTTCCGGCTTGCGCAGCACAGGTACGGATGGAGAAAAAATCGAACCAAACTCGGGGATCTTGTAGCGTCCTTGAGGAAATACGATATGGGTATTGAGACGGGGATCGATCGAAAAGTAAAGCCCTGTCGTCCGGCAAATCGCCTCTTCTTGGGCCCTGGCGCCGTGTTCGACCCCTCCGCCGGGACGATCTTCATTGGCGAAATTAACGACGGCGACATTGTAATTGGACTCTCTTTTGAGCCTTAGCCCTTCCGTTACGGAATCCTCATTGACAACGCGTATATGGGTTGACGTATTGCGAGTAAAAGGAGGGAGGGCCAGCTCTGCCATTCCATTGTATAGACGGGTTCCTTGCTGCATTTGTCCAATGTCAAATCGAACGGCCTGCCCGCTTGGAGCTGTAAATTGCCCCGCTCTTAAGGCATTGCACGTGTCTTGAAATACCTGCACGAGGTTCAAACGAAGCTCAACGTGATCAAGCCGCTGAGCAAGAGTTTCATTGGTGGGAAAAAATGATTTAAAAAACTGGTAAATTGCGTTCCATAAGTTTGAAAAAAAAGCTGTAAATTGGTCGCAGAACGAGGTTTGACTTTGAGGTTCCTCAAGCGAATCCTGCACGACTCGCGAAGCAAGGTGCCTTGCAGCAGAAGCAGGTAGTGTCTCCGGAAGCTGAACGTCGGCTCCTGTCGTTTGTCTTGGCTCAAGATGGACTCCGGTTGACATAGGGCTCTCCTGGGTTTAACTAGTTCTCTCTATATAAAATAAAAACGCATCAACTATACAAAATTGACAAAATTAAAATCAACTCTGAACAAAACAAACTAACAACTAAACACATACAATAAACATTATAACATATTTTTAAAAATAGAATTTAAATAATTATAAAATTGATCTTTTTCCCTCGATATCTTTATAATCACTCGAGAAATTTTAGAAATTAGAGCAAATTATGGCTACTGTGACAACAAATACATTACGCTACTCTGCCGGCGAGTTCTCGAACCTTCTTCGGCAAAATCCAAGGTTTAACCTCCTTCAAAACCAAGCGTTGCAAATCACCGGGATTGATCAAGAAGCCTGCCTGGAGCCGACAAGAGTCCGTCCGGAAGAAAGGCTTGACGCCATTGAGAGAGTATTTAATCGGGTCCTGCAAGACCAACAGCTCCGCATTGACGATATCAATACAGACGGCTCTCTTAGATACAATGTGTTTGCACCGGGCTCATTCTCTATTCTGTCTGACAGTCCTCTTGAAATCAGGGCCCGTCCTTGGGACGTTGCCATTGCATTCCGCTCTCTTTTTGATCCCAATCGGCAAGAGAGAAACTTCCGCTTTTTGCCGAACCAACAAGTTATCTTCACCGACCTAAACTCAAGACAGGTCACTTGGGCTGGCAATTCAGGGCTCTCCTTCTGGTTAAGCAACTACCTTAGAGACCAAACTCCTCAAGGATTTGCTGTAGACATTACAGGAAATCAGCTCGTTATTGGTGCTAGTGACAGCGGAACTGGTCTTGCATTGACAGATGATGCTGGACTGCATATCAGAGTGCGAAGAACTGGGGCAACTTCTGATGCTCTAAGTCCCGCTCCGACAGGGTCTCCCCCCCAAGCAACTCATGGTGCAGCATTCTATGATACAAGCGAATTTGAAGAAGCTATGCCGCAAAGCTTTTCATCTGATGCAGAGGAATCCTGTACAGACATGCTAAGTAGATGGGTCTCGGGATTTTTTAGCTCGATCTCCTCCTTTTTCTCCTCGCTGTTCAGCTGCCTCTGCTGCAAATCGTCCGAATAGCCGGAAAAAATCTAAAAATCATTTACACAATAATCGAATGAAAGGTTCCTCTTCATAGAGGAACCTGACTGGCTGCCTTTCAAACGGCCTGTTCGTGCCCAAGGACACTTCACTTAGCTCAAGATGAAGACTAGTTCGCGCCCAAGGTCGCTTCACTTAGCTCAAGATGAAGACTAGTTCGCGCCCAAGGTCGCCTCACTTAGCTCAAGATGAAGACTAGTTCGCGCCCAAGGTCGCCTCACTTAGCTCAAGATGAAGACTAGTTCGCGCCCAAGGTCGCCTCACCTGCTCCGCAATGAGAAGGTCCTCAGGACCTTCTCATGTCTCCGCAGTCTTTTCTCCTTGCTCTCTTATAGATCCTCCTATAACCTTACAATCAGCTCAGGGAAAACTACCAACCTCATATCTAATGGCAGAAAAAAGCGAAAAGGCGACCCCTAAGAAATTGCGCGACGCAAGGAAAAAGGGGCAGGTCGCAAAATCTCAGGACTTTCCTTCTGCATTCACGTTTGTCGTCTCGATCTCAGCCGCATTGATGACTGCTGGCCATACTTATGAAATGCTTGCCGGATATATCATAACGCTGTTCAAGATGAGCGGCGGCAACCTGGACATGCAAAACCAAGCTCCGGGCATTTTTTCCGAAGCGATCATGATCATTTTTAACACAAGCATGCCGATCATGCTCCTGACAACCTGCGTCGGGCTGCTTGTCAATGCAATGATTGTCGGGCCGATGTTTTCTTTAGAGGCCATGAAACCTGACATCAAACGGCTCAATCCGATTTCAAACATCAAAAACATGTTCAAGTTTAAGACTGTTTTTGAATTGCTTAAATCGTGTTTAAAAATCGCCGGAGCGCTTATTCTGATCTATTCCGTGGTCTGGTACCAAATCCCTGAGATCGTTGCCACCGCGGCATTGCCGGTCTATGGCGCAGCTCAGGTCTTTTCCAACTTTTTGGTCAACGTCATCATTCGTATCGGAATCTTCTTCGCCTTTATCGCCATTTTTGACCTGGTTTTCCAAAGAAGGACGTTTGCGAAAGAAATGATGATGGAAAAATTTGAGGTCAAACAGGAATATAAGGATACGGAAGGAGATCCCCACATTAAGAGCAAACGGCGGCATACGGCCCAGGAAATCGCTTACCAAGAGGGCCCGGCGGCGGCAAAGCGGGCAAAAGCCATCATCACCAATCCGATCCATATCGCTGTCGCAATCGAGTATCACGCCGATACAGAACCTGCGCCGAGGATTGTCACGATGGGGAAAGGCACGATAGCCGATTTGATCATCAAAGTGGCCCAAGACAATGGAATTCCGATCATGCGGAACGTCACTTTAGCACAAACCCTTTTTGAAAAAGGGAAAATCAGCGATTATATACCTGAGGACACCTATCAAGCCGTTGCGGAGATCCTGAGATGGCTGGAAGGATTGGAATCATTTGAGACGGCTGGAGCGGAGATTTTTAAATGAAAGACTTTATTGACAAGCTGGCACGATCACTCGGCGGCGACAAAGCGCTTAGGATTATCACGCAGTCCAGCGATATTGTTCTAGCGATGTTCATCATCATTTTGATTATGATGATCATCATCCCCGTGTCGCCAACAGTGATCGATAACTTGATCGCCCTTAACCTGACGATCTCGATCGGGCTGTTGATGGTCGCCCTTTACATTCCCAAAGCTGTCCACCTGTCGATGTTCCCCTCTCTGCTGCTGATCACTACCCTGTTCCGCCTCGGGATTGAAATTTCTGCAACTCGCCAGATCCTGCTCCATGCCGACGCTGGACATATCATCCAAGCGTTCGGAAACTTCGTCGTCGGAGGAAACTTCGTCGTCGGGGGTATCATCTTCTTGATCATCACAATTGTCCAGTTCATCGTCGTGACCAAAGGTGCCGAGCGCGTAGCTGAAGTTGCCGCCCGTTTTACCTTGGATGCGATGCCCGGTAAGCAGATGAGTATCGATGCCGACATGCGAAGCGGCGTAATCGACGCCAATCAAGCCCGCGAACTGCGCCTGGCGCTGACTAAAGAGAGCCAGCTCTACGGAGCGATGGACGGTGCGATGAAGTTCGTTAAAGGGGATGTTATCGCCGGTATCGTCATCGCCGTTATCAACATCGTCGGGGGCTTGATCATCGGTATCTGGATGCACAACATGACGGCATTGCAATCGGCCCAGGTCTATACCCTCCTTTCCATCGGGGGCGGCCTCGTTGCACAGATCCCTTCGCTGCTCATCTCTTTGACAGCCGGTATCGTCACAACGCGCGTCTCTTCGGACAAAGCAGACTCCCACTTAGGTAAAGAGATTTCCCAACAGCTGCTCAGTCAGCCCAAAGCGATCCTGCTCGCATCGGGAGTCCTCTTTTTAATGGGATTTATCAAGGGGTTCCCTTCCATCATCTTCTTCGTTCTTTCGGTCCTTATGGCAACGATCGGAAGCGTCATTTGGTACAATTCTAAAAAAGCTGCGACCAAAGCGTCTGCAGGCATTACGTCCGCCAAAGTCGATACGGAAGTTGCCGGCCATGCCGTCATTAGGGGCGGAGTAGACGACTATGCCTTAACTTTGCCCGTCATCCTTGAGCTGGGCAAAAACCTCTCCAACGCTATCCGTAAGGATAAACAAGGTCAAACGTTCATCGAGGACATGATCCCTAAAATGCGCCATGCCCTCTACCAGGATTTAGGGGTCCGTTTTCCCGGCGTCCACGTCCGGACAGATTCCCCGACCTTGGAAGCCGATGAATATTCCATCTTTTTGAACGAGGTTCCTATCGTCCGGGGAAAAATCTTTGAGACCGCCCTCCTCACAACAGAAAATGCTGAAACTCTGCGTCGCTACAACATCCCGTTTACGACGACGAAAAATACGATCGGCCAGCCCTCGGTGTGGGTAGACAATAAGTTCCAAGAAATCTTGCAAAAGGCAGGGATCAAGTTCTGGAAGCCTCTCGACGTGATCATCCTCCACCTCTCCTATTTCTACCGCCAGCACGCTGCAGACTTCATTGGTATCCAAGAAGTCCGAGGCATCCTTGAGTTTGTCGAAAAATCTTATCCTGATCTCGTCAAAGAGGTCACCCGCCTTGTGCCGCTGCAGAAGTTGACCGAGATCTTTAAACGTCTTGTCCAGGAACAGATTTCGATCAAAGACCTCCGTACAATCTTAGAGGCCCTTTCCGAATGGGCGCAGACAGAAAAAGACACCGTATTGCTGACGGAATATGTCCGCTCTTCGCTGAAGCGCTACATCAGCTACAAATATTCCCAAGGACAGTCGATCCTCTCCGTCTATCTTCTTGATCCGGAGATCGAAGATATGGTCCGCGGAGCGATTAAGCAGACATCCGCCGGGTCCTATCTTGCGCTTGATCCCGATTCCGTCCAACTGATCCTCCATTCCACCAGGTCTACGGTTGTCCCAACGCCTGTGGGCGGACAGCCTCCGGTCATGTTGACAGCAATCGACGTCAGACGCTTTGTGAGGAAGCTGATCGAAGGAGAATTCCCTGATATGGCAGTTGTCTCCTACCAAGAAATTGTACCTGAAATCCGGATCCAACCATTAGGTCGCATCCAACTATCTTAAATGAGTAGTCTATGCCCGAAGATTTCTCTGCAAGCCCGATCTTACCGACGAACCTCGATGCGAGCAAAGCGCATCAGGCTGCCCTGCAGCGAGCTGCCGCCGGGATGGCTATCGCCCAAGAAGAGAGCTCTGAGAACTTCCAGGAATGGATTGATGAAGGAGCCTTTAACCCTGCCTTAATGGCCCGCAGGTTCGAAAGCCTTGAGCTAAAAGCCAAAAAACGGGGCAAAGAAGAAGAAACGGAAAAAACAGAGAAAAAAGACGAACAGGTCGTCGAAGTCCAACGCCTCGAAGAAGTCAGCGAACAGTACTCCCGAAAAAATCCTGAGCTGCAAACGCGCAGCCTGCTCCTGCTCCGCGCGCGGATATCCGACAGCGACTCTAAAGAAGATATCCTCCGAAAAGTCCTTGAGCTCTATCCCGACTATTCCTTAGCTGACGAAGCTCTAGACTTTCTTCTCGAAACGACAAAAGGCGATCTCGCAGAAAAAGTCAAACAGGCTAAAGAAGAGCTCAATGCGATGCACGGGCGCGAGGTCCGCGCCGGCAGAAACATGGGAGAACAAGCCCGCGAGTTTTCAAAACAGGGTTTAGGATCTCCTACAGCGCTGAGAGACCTATATCGCGACATCACCGGAAATCCCCGCGACCCGCAGACCATGTTTGCCGAACTGTCCAACAAGTTCAACTTCGATCGGATGCGCACGGTGATCGACTTTGTCCTCCACTCGCTCGGCAACGATTTGAAATCGAGAGGCCCTTCGATCGACCGGGGAGAACTGCACCGGCTCATGTCGCAGGGAAGATCGATGCAGGCGATCCTTGGCGTCTACCGCTATTTCAAATCGAGGATGAACCTGATCACAAATGCTTTTGAAAGGCAAGGCTTGCGCCTGCCTTTGCGCATCACCTACGAACTCCTTGCAAAGCTCTTTGTGAAGTTCCTCCAGGAGCGCTACCCATCTTCTGACAAGGTGCTCCAAATGGCCCAGCATCTAGGCCTCTTGGAAGAACTCCTGGGCCAAGTGATCATCTATACGCAGATGCGCGATGCCGTCCGGCACATTGCCCCGCGGCTGTTTAAATCGGAGCAGCACCGGCAAGATGTCCTCTCCACATTCATCGATACGATCGAAGACCTCGACGACAGGATCGAAGAGGAAGAGGAAAAAGAAGATGAAGGGAGCGGCCAAGGCGGCGGACAAGAAAACGAACAAGAAAAGAAGTGATAGCATATGGACCGATTTGAAGAGATACTTAGTGAACTTGGAAATTTGCTCGGCGCCACTCTGCATCCAGACAGGCGGGGAGCATGCAAGCTCAACGTGAATGACATCCTGCATGTTCAAATCGAAATGCAGCCTGAAAAAGAAAGAATGCTTCTTGCTTGCATGATCTGCGAGATCCCTCCGGGAAAATTTCGTGAGAACATCCTCAAAGATGGACTGAGGGCCAACTGGCCATATCCCATTCATGGGACCCTTTCCTATTCTGAAAAAAACAACAATCTTTGCCTCTTCGAACACATCTCGCTGGAAAACCTCAATGGTCAAAAGCTCCTCGATAGTTTGAACGCCTTCATCGCCAAAGCGGACAGCTGGCGCCTCGGCGTAGAACAAGGGCAGACAAGCACCCTCGTCCCTTCCGTTAAAAAGGGAGAATCTGGAATTTTTGGCCTAAAGAAGTAAGAGTCTGCCTGCAGGCAGACTTTAAGGACCTGGATTAAATGGAAGAGATCAAAAAAAACCTCCTGGAATCAATCACAGGCCCCATTTGGGAAAAGATCGGGGTAGCCCATCACCATGGGATCAATATTTCCCTCTCCTCTCTTCACAGCGAAAACAGCTCCGGCATCGGCGAGTTCTACGACTTGATCCCGATCATCGACTGGTGCAAACAGCTCGGCCTGGACGTCATCCAACTGCTCCCTCTGAATAATTCAGAAGAAGACCCCAGCCCCTATAACGCACTTTCGTCTTGCGCGATCAATTTTGTCCATCTCTCGTTTCATAAGCTGCCCTATCTTGAACTCGCTTCCAATCAAAAGAAAAAACTCAAGGATCTCGTCGATCTCACCAAGCCCCAACGGATCCCTTATCAAGAGGTCCTTGCCCAAAAGCTCGTCTGGCTTCACGCCTACTTTGAAGAAGTCGGAGAGACCCTGACAAAGAGCCAGGAGTTTCAAGATTACGTCTCTTCCAATCCTTGGGTCGAGCCTTACGCCCTATTTCGCACTCTGAAGGATCACTTAGGAAGGACCCCTTGGACCACCTGGCCCAATGAAGTCAAATCCCCCTCTAAAAAAGAGTACGAAGAGCTGATTAAAATCTATTGGCCCAAAATTGCCTTCTACATCACCCTGCAATACCTCTGCTACCTCCAACTAAAATATGTCCGAGAATACGCAGCCGAACAAGGGATCTTGCTCATGGGAGACATTCCGATCCTCTTAAGCCCCGACAGCGCCGATGTGTGGCAAAATCCCGAATACTTCGATATCAACCTCTCTGCCGGCGCGCCTCCCGACTTTTACAATCAAGATGGCCAGTACTGGGGATTTCCCCTCTACCGTTGGGACGTGATGCGAAAGAACCACTTCGCCTGGTGGAAACAGCGTCTAACCTACGCGGCCCATTTCTTCGACCTCTATCGCGTCGACCACGTTATCGGCTTTTTTAGAATTTGGACCATACCGATCGGCCATCCAAGCAAAGAGGGATATTTCCTACCATCTGATGAAAATCAGTGGGAACCCCTGGGAAGAGAGCTTCTAAAAATGATGATCTCCTGCTCTTCCATGCTCCCGATCGCCGAAGACCTCGGCACTGTTCCTCATATGGTCCGCCCCGTTTTACAGGAGATGGGCATTTGCGGAACCAAAGTGATGCGATGGATGCGCGAATGGGAACAAGACCAGCGCTTTATCCCAATCCAATATTATCCTCCCGTCAGCTTGACCACCGTCTCGACGCATGACTCCCCCACCTTGCAGCAGTGGTGGAAGATGTACCCGGATGAGGCTAAACCTTTTGCCCAAGCAAAACACTGGGAATACCATCCGGATCTCTCGACTTCCCAGCGCAAGGAGATCCTTTGGGAAAGCCACCACACCTCCAGCATATTCCATATCAACCTGCTTCAAGAATACCTGGCCCTTTATCCGGAGCTGGTCTGGCC
>JAFEGV010000024.1 GCA_018239665.1 Verrucomicrobiota bacterium
CGTAGCTCTCCTTCTAAGACTGAAGACCAGTTCGTGCCCAAGGGCACTTCACCTACTCCTCACTGCGAAGGTTCACCGAACCTTCTCGTGTGTCCGTAGTCTTCTCGTCTAAATTCATCCTCCCTCTCTCTTTGACCTAAAAATAAATTTCCCGTTAAGAACATTTTTGTTTTTTGTAAATATTGCAATTTGCTAGCTTGTCTTGTTCTGCACGCCCCTTTTGATTTTCTAAATGTACAGTTCTAAAGAAAAGCGGAGCGGCGTCCAGAGAATGCTTCCTATTAGCGCTATGTTGCGCACAGGAAGGTTTTGTGAATTTGACCATGTCTTAACTGAATGCAAACTCACAAAACCTGACGGAGTTTTGTATCGTTATTAGGGGGATTTAATCATCAACGTCAACAAACCTGGATAGTTTTTAGATAGACTCAAGTACATTGACTAAATTTTTCCGGGCCAAACTTAACAGTGAGAAACGATCATGACTTTTCTGCATAACAAATCACTCTTAACCCTTTTATCGGGGCTTTCCCTAATGACAGCATCGCTTTCCGCTGATGCAGTCGACAGCACGCAAGAAAATGTTCCTTCCATGGAAGAGCATGTGTCTGTCCGCTCCCGTCCTCTTGACGAAGAAAAAAGAGAAGTGATGAACCGTCAGCGCGCAATCGAAAGAGAGCAAGATGATGCTCAAGATGACTTATCCTCCCTTTACCGACGCGCTAATTTGATGACTAATTCCAACCAGTCCCAGTTCCGCTTTGCTCCCCGCATTGCAGAAAAGGCTCAGTTTCAACTGGCAGCATATCCGACCAATTGCCATTGGCTGACAAGCATTAGCGATACAGGAAGAACTATTGAAATGGAAGACGGCTCCCATTGGGAGATCGTCACAGCGGACCAATACGTCCTCAACTTCTGGAGACGAAGCGATAGCCTCGTGGTCACTCCAAACTACAATTGGTTCTCGACTGGCGATTATTACATCACAAACAAAAGCAACAACACCTATGTCCGCGCCAATCTCTACATCGGCCCGATGGCATTCGGCCAATACTCCCATTGGATCGTGGCTATCGACCACGTCTCCGGCCATGTCACGTTAGAAAACGGTGTCACATGGTGCATCGCTTCTAAAGACGCCTATATCTTCAGAGAGTGGGAAGTCAACGACCACATCATCCTTGGAGTCTATGACGCCTGGTTCAACTCGTTCGATCATATCCTGATCAACGTTAACATGGACTCGCACGTCCGAGCTAAACAATATTAATCGCTGAAACGATAGAGGCTATTATGGCATCGCTCGCAATAACAGCAACACGTCCGCAACCTCAGCTCTTGGATGTTCGCAATCAAGCGAACCAGGAATCTGGCGGCATGATGGACACCGTGCGTCGAATCAGTCCGCTTATCCTCGGGCTGATCGCTGCAATCATTGGCTCGACGCTTGGCGGCATTATCCCGGGACTGCTGATCGGGGGCGGGGTAGCTCTTGTGACAGCACTTGCGACCAATGCTGCCAGCTCGATTTGGGACTCGTGCCAGCATTCGCATCCGGAAGGACAACAAGCGCAGCCAACAACGCCTTGGTACCACCGGATCGTTAGCTGGATCCCAACGAGTTTCAGTTCTTCCGACCAGCATCCATCCCATGCTCACGGACATGTAGGCGTGGGCGGAGGACATTTCCGCGAGCATGTTCATAGCGGCAGGGGCGGACAAGTCCCAACCGGCGCTCAAGGCCACGTCGGTGTCGGCCGAGGACATGCGCAGCAGCCCCCACTCGGCGTAGGACATGCTCCGCAAGGCCGAGGAGGCCATGTCGGTGTCGGCGGAGGACACATGCCGCCTCCTCAACAACCTCCGCACGGAGCTGGAGGCCATGTCGGTGTCGGCGGAGGACATATGCCGCCTCCTCAACAACCGCCACATGGAGCCCATGGCCATGTTGGTGTCGGCGGAGGACATATGCCTCCTCCTCAACAGCCTCCGCACGGAGCTGGAGGCCATGTCGGCGTCGGCAGAGGACACTTCCACTAATCGAATCCCTCTTCGAGATCTTCGGAGAGGGATTTTTTATACAAAATTGTTTGTCCATAATTTTTTAACTGCTATATCTATAGGGCAAAGTTTGACGTTGGGCATTCGGAACTCCCTGAAGACAAAGTCAGCTTCACAGAAATTCTGTTGCAATCATTAAAGGAGATATCATCTATGGCTAAAGCAAAAGAACCGCGCAAAGAAGAAAAAAAGAAAGCTCAGAAATCTCTCAAAGAAAAGCGCCAAGCTAAACAAGAAAAAAAGAAATCGAAATAAGCCTCCGCAGCGGCTTTCTTCTCACAACACCCTCTTTCCCGAGGGTGTTTTTTTTAATCGTGTCAACATCTCCTTTCGCAAATTCCCATACTTGAAGTATCTTTCTCGCCTTTCCAAACAGACTCAACCCTTGGAGCCCGAATTTATGTCTGCAGAAGTAACCCTCAAACGGAAAGAAGCGTCCTTTCACTCTGAAGAATCCCATTCCAGCAAAATGCAAAGAACTTCGATCGATCATACCCCTCTTTTTTTTACAATCCATGGTCAGCTGGAAGCGGATGAGGGAAGATCTTCTGCCAAGCAGATCGCCGAGATGCTTTTATTGAACCCTGATATCCTATTCCCCTTCCAACAATCATCAATTAGAGAGATACGCCGCCAGTTTAGAGACATCTCAAGAGAACAAGAACTTGGAGAAAAAGCAGAAAAAAAACTGATCGACGTTGCCAATCGGCTTTATGAAACCTCCTTAAGAAATAGCCCTGTTTCCCAGATTTTGCCCGTCCGCAATGGCGAGATCGATGCGCTTCAAACAACTCTAAGCCGAGATTTAAAAAGCGAGGCAAACACGATCAAACGGGAGTCCCGCCTCGTCCTTCGAGAGATCCGAAGCTTTGACATAACTGCGCTTGATCTCCCCGCAGTCCAAGCCTATCTTTCCACCCTCCATCAACTATCAATCCGATTTGTTCCGATCCTTGAACTAAAAAAATGCATCTCAAAAGACGAGAACACCCGGATGCATGATCTTGCTGCCGCATACAGAAGGGAACATTCAGAGCACCAGTTTCCAAGGATCCTAAGCGATTATCCGGCAATCGTAAAACAGGTGGAAAAGCTCGACCCTGTATTTGATAGCGTCTCAGAGACCATCAATGAGATCAGAGATGCGTCTGTAGCTCTTCACAAAAGGCAAGCAGAACTTGTCCGGCCGCCAGAGCGCTCTCCCATTGAAGAAGAGGTCCTCATCCCGTTCGGACAAGTGGTCTACCCCGTGGCCGCTCAATGTATTTGGCAGATTTTCCGCAACTCCGCAACGCAGAACGACGATCCCAAACTCCGGTCCTTATTCGAATCAGGCCAATTAAAATCCCCTATTCCAGAGCAACTGGATTACATCTACCTCAACCAGCTTTGGTCTGAATACTTCACCGATCCTAAGTTCGAAGACCTCGGATTTGAAGAGTGGATGAAGCTTGTCCTTATGGAAATCGAGCCTGAAAAAATATCTTCGTTCTGCGCACAGCTTCAGGCGCTGTCCAAAGCGATCAATGAGATTGTCGAAAGCAAAGACATCACTAAGCCCGATAAAGAGCTGCTCTCAGCTCCATGCCGCGCGGAAATGACAGGAAAAACCCAGGCCCTTTTCGAAGGATGCCTGAATAAAAATCAAAGGACCCTTGCAGAAGTCAGCGCTTTTTTACTTTCCAAAAGTCTGAAATAGGAAGATCGATTCCATTTCTTCACGAGTAAGTCCGCCATGAGCAGCATAAAAGTGCTGCTCAAACCGATGCTTGTGAAACCACCAGATGCTCTGGTCCACATATGGCAAGATCACGAGGTTGCCTATCCGTTCCATCAGGGCCTCTGATGGCGCTTTAGAGCCAAAGAAACCGGCTTTGATCAGTTCTTGCGTGAGGTAAATTTCGGCGACTCCGTCAAATTGCTTTTCCAGCTGTTTTTTTACGGATAAAAGCTTCCCATCTTCAATATGCAGGAAGAAGTCCCGGCAAGATCCCGCAGGGACCAAGGGCATGCCCGCCCTATTTTTCTTAAAACTTTCGGTAATATCGGGAAAAACCTTGTTCAGATAAAAGGTCCTCTTCGGCTCGACAGGCACCATCCCATGGTCGGCCGTGATGATCGTCGCGATTTTCTTGTCCACTCCCTGTATCGGGCCCAAGAAGCACTCTTCGAACATCTTCCAACAGTAATCGACCGCATCTGCAAACTGCACCGAGGAGATCCCATGCCGATGCCCCATCGCGTCAATATCTCCGAAATAGAGGTAGATGTATGTAGGCTGGTGCAGCGGCTTTTTGCAGATCTCGACGACTTTCTGCAACCCGTTGCGCAACTGTAGAAAAGGCAGGTTTTCCGCGCCGTTGAACATGCTTTTAGAATAGGGAGAATGGGCAATCCCTTCATGCTGCATCACATAGCTCTTGACTCCCCTCTCGTTCAATTTCTGGTACAGCGTCCTTTGGGGATAAAATTCTATAGGGCTGATCTTGCTTTCAAGCAATGTGTTGAGCTCATGGTCGCCCGCATAAGAGAACAGAAGAGGAGCGATCATCCGATCAACGAGAGGTTCATAATAGAACCACTCGTAAACGCCGCTCTCCCCCACTTCAAGGCCTGTATTGATCGTGGTCACGTGCGCTGCCGTCGTCGAAGGAAACTGAGAGGTGATCTTGCTGGCAATCCCTTGGCTTTCATAGCGGTGCAAAAAGGGATACTTCGATGAGAACCCGTCAAAAAACTCCCATCCGAACCCGTCGATCAAAAAGAGGACCACCACGTCGGGCCTGTCCCAGGATCCCCCGACAACATCCGCAGGAAGGGGCCGCTCAGACTCCCCCGTCAACAGCTGCAAGACCGTATCGGGTATTCTGGAAAAACAATAGGAACCATACAGAGGCTTCACGAAGTGTTTGGAAAATCCGCTATTGGCAACAGCCTGGATCGATCTCTCATTGCGCATAGAAAAAGCCTTTTATCGTTCAAAAAGACCGTATCGTAACAAATTTTTCCTTTGTCACCTAGACTTTAGAGCGATTTTAACGCGTCAAGGGCGCACAACTAATTGAGAAAAATCAAAGCTGAAAGAAGTAAAAAATTGGAGGAGGAAGTCTCTTAGCAATGATAGCGAGTTCAGGAACATAGCCAATAATTCAACATCAGGTTATATCGAAGAAATCATCATAAGAGGTAGATCACATGGCCCAAGCCCCATCCAAGTTGCCGCGCACGATCAGCATCTTTACACTGGCAATGATCAATGTCGCCGCTATCGGCAGCATCAAAAACTGGCCGGTCACCGCGGAATATGGATTTGCTTCGATCTTCTACTTTCTGCTTGCAACTTTGATCTTCTTTATCCCCACTTCCCTTGTTTCCGCAGAACTTGCGACAGGATGGCCTCAGGCAGGAGGAGTGTTCGCCTGGGTAAAACAGGCATTCGGCCATCGGGCGGGTTTTTTAGCGATCTGGCTCCTTTGGGTGCAAAACCTCTTCTGGTATCCGACAATCCTCTCTTTTATCGGCGCAACAATCGCCTACATCTTCAACCCGGACCTCGCCAACAACACCATTTACACGGTCTGCATGATCCTGATCGCCTTTTGGGGAGCGACGATCGCCAACTTGATCGGCATGCGTACGTCAGGATGGATCAGCGCTGTCGGCGTGGTTTTGGGAACATTTGTACCAGGCGCATTCATCATCATCCTCGGGATAATTTGGTATGTGACCGGACAGCCGCTGCAGATTACCTTTAGCTGGGACAGCTTGATCCCCAATATGGAATCGTTTGAACAACAGGCCTTCTTTTCAGGCGTGATCTTATCCTTGATCGGCATGGAAATGTCCGCTGTGCATGCCAAAGACGTGATGCACCCCAAGAGAGACTACCCCAGGGCGATCTTGCTATCCGCCGCGATCATCATCGGCTCTTCGATCCTGGGCGTTCTCGCCATTGCCTGCGTCATTCCCCAAAAACAGATCAGCCTCGTCTCAGGAACTCTTCAAGCCTTTGCCTATTTCACGACGGTCTATAAGATCCAGTGGATCACGCCGCTCATCGCCGCGTTGATGGCGATCGGCGCCATCGGCTCGCTCAGCACATGGATCCTAGGCCCTGCAAAAGGTCTGCTTGCAGCAGCGCAATATGGCGACCTCCCCCCTTTCTTTCGCGCAGTCAACCGTCATGGCATGCCCAAACGCCTCCTGCTATGCCAAGGGGTCATTGTCTCCCTGATCTGCCTGATCTTTGTCTGGATGCCGACGGTGAGCGCCGCATTTTGGATCTTATCTGCAGTTGTCACACAGCTCTACTTGATCATGTATCTGCTCATGTTCGCCACAGTGATCAAGCTCCGCTACACGATGCCGAAACATGAAAGGCCCTATCATATTCCCGGCGGCAAGATCGGCCTGTGGGTCACTGCTCTTCTCGGGATCGGCAGCAGCGTCTTCGCCATGATCATCGCCTTCTTCCCCCCTTCGCAAATCCAAACCGGAAGCAAAGCCCTCTACATAGCCTTTGTCGCGCTTGCGACAGCGCTCTTCAGCTTCGGGCCCGCCCTTATCCTTCTGTTCCAAAAGCCGTCCTGGAAAAAACAGCTCGAGCACGAGAAAAAGTAAGCAGACAGAACAAATTTTCCTAACGGGATTTAAAGAAGCCACCAAGTTGCAAGCGACAGATAGATCGCCGTCGTGATCACATCGGCGCACATCAAGACGACAGGGCCCGACGCGACCTTCGGATCGAGCTTTTTGGCAAAGAGGATCAGCGGGATGCACGCTCCGATCGAAGCGGAGACGCTGATTGAAACTGTCAGAGAGACGGCGATCGTAGCCGATGTGATGATCCCTCCTCCCCAAAACAATGAGACCAGTCCGATCACGATCCCGCTTGTCAACGCTAAGAACAACACCATCCTGGACTCTAGGAACACCCTATGGAACAGCTTTTTCCACGAGATATGGGCATGCCGGACAAAATGGATGCTCTGCGTCATCGACTGCATGGAAATCGATTCGCTTAAGGTAAGGATCAAAGGAATGAACATCGCAAGCAGCAATACCTTGGCCAAGACATTCTGGAAGAAAAAGGAGATGATCGCGCAGGCAATGCCTCCGATCATGTTGCATAGGATCCACGGCATCCTGATCCGATAACTTTTCCAAAGGGAATGCCTCTTTCCCTCTTCGAGAGTAAGACCTAAGATCTGGAACACGTCATGGCTGTGCCTGGCGCTTGCAAGATCGATCGATTCTTCCAGGTAGAGCTGTACGTCGATCGCCCCTCGGATCCGCTTCTTGTCATCGACGACGGGAAGGGCGAGAAGCTTGTGATGGTTCAGCATCTCCATCGCCTCTTGCAAGGATTGGTCCTCGTGCAAGCAGACAACCGTTTTGGCCATGATATGCCCGATCTTTTGCTTAGGCTCCTTAAGAAGCAACGCCCTTGTAGGGATCACCCCGACCAGACGGTCTTCCGCATCGACCACGTAAAAATAGATCACCTTTTCGTCAATTTTCCGGGTGCGAAGTGATTCAAGTGCCTCTGCAATCGTCTGGTCCGCATACAGAACAGTATGGACCGGGAAAGCAAAATCTTTGACAGGTCTTGTAAAATCGGTATGCGTCATGATGGTCCCCTTCGTTTTTAAAGAGCTTTCTTTGCAAAAAGTGTCGCTTAGCATGGCTCTAAAATGGAAGAAGTTGATACAATTTCACACAAAAATAGGCAACCAAAATGCAAAAAAAAAATAGTAGTGGCAGGATCGGTGAACAGTCGGGATTTAGAAAGGGCCGTCCGGTTCGACAGAACAGGGAAAGCCAAGGACGCCCTCAAGGCCGCAACCGGCCTTCAAACGACGATTCCTCCACTTCCTGGGAGACCTCGGCAAGCTGGTATGATAAGGCCGTCGGACCTAAAGGACATTATTACCACCAGCACGTGATCCTTCCCAACCTCCTCCGCTTGGCAGACTTTAATTCAAAGAGCAAACACTCCCTTCTCGACCTTGCCTGCGGACAAGGGATCCTCTCGCGCCATATCCCCAAAGAAGTGGATTACGTCGGCATCGACGCCTCCCGCTCGTTGATCTCGAGCGCCCGCAGAGAGTCTAAGCGGCCCAACTGCCAATTCCAAACCGGCGATCTGTCCAAACCCCTGGAACTTGGCGCCGCCTCCTTTACCCATGCCGTCTGCCTGCTGGCCGCGCAAAATATCGAGAACTTGCCTCAGCTCTTCTTAAATGCCTCCCGCTATCTCGAAAAAGGGGGGAAGTTCATCTGCGTCATCAACCACCCTTGCTTCCGAATCCCCAGACAATCCCATTGGGAGGTCGACCCTAATAAAAAATCGCAATACCGGCGGATCGACCTTTATATGTCTCCTTTGAAAATTCCGATCCAGACCCACCCAAGCCAGCAAAGCGACTCCCCGTCGACATGGTCCTTCCATCGTCCTTTGTCCGTTTATAGTGCGGCCTTAAAACAAGCTGGATTGATGATCGATCAGATCGAAGAATGGTGCTCCGATAAGCAAAGCACCGGCAAGATGGCCGCAATGGAAAACCGCAGCCGTAAAGAATTTCCTTTATTTTTAGCGCTATCGACCGTCAAATTAGGATGAGCTTTCATCCTCTTCTTCACGGCGGCGGCGCATCCGCTCCTCTTTTTCCTTTTTCCGGTTTTCCCGCCTCAGGTCGGCCTCTCGGAACCGCCTCTTTTCCAGCTTCGTCTCCGGAATGACTGCGGGGACCTCGACCGGGTTCCGATGCTCGTCGACTGCGACAAACGTAAAATAGGCCGATAAGATGTGGCGCTGCTCCCCTGTTTGGTAGTGCTCGGCCAAGACCTTAAGCCCGATCTCCATGGAAGAGCGCCACGATCTATTGATCGAGGCCTTAAAGATCAGGATATCTCCTCTTTCTGCCGCCCGAAGAAAGTGCATCGAGTCGACCGAGGCTGTCACGCAGGTCTTTTCACTGTGCCTCTCTGCAACGACAAGGGCTACCCTGTCTAAGATTGCCATGATGAGCCCCCCAAAGACCGTTCCGTACGAGTTCAGGTCGTTCGGAAAGACCTTATAGGTCTGATCGTGGATCGCCGATTCCGATACCTTTTTCGCTTTCTGCTCCGACATGACACCCCAAAGGTTTTATTTTAATTATAACAATCTTCCAATTATTTCCTTCTTTTTCTTATACTTACTGCTCTTTAAATAAAATTATACAAATTTAAATGGGAATTATAACAATGCTTAGCATAGAACCTCTCTCTGTACAATACGGATCAATGGATGTAGCCCCCCATCCAATAGTCTTTCTTAATTTGATCGAAATACCTCAGAACTTTGACCTTCTTGCAGTCCTTGATTATGATGTGTGGGCAAACAACGTAGGCGATGAAAATGAGGCCGAGGAAACCCTCCTTGAACTGAGACCGCAAAATACTCCAAATTTCTCTCATTTTCCTAAAACCTTCTCCGGCCGTTACTACATCATCGGGTACATTAACGGTGAAGACGAACTGCACCAACTCATCCGCATTCCAGCGCATATCGATAACATTTCCTTTAGGATCACCCAGAACCTTGAAGACTATCAGCTCCATATTTCTCCAGGGGTAGAACTTCTGGAAGACCCGGAATAGCTGATGCAATTTATCCTTTCAATTTGTTATATTCCGGAAAGAGATCCGGTTGAACAACTCTCTTAACATCAGGAACTACCCATGTGCGGCATATTCGGATATATTGGACCTAGGGATCCTGCTCATATCTGCATCACAGGCCTTAAACACCTCGAGTACCGAGGATACGACTCTGCCGGCATAGCCGGGATTAAGCAGGGCGAGATGTTCTCCTGCAAAGAAGTCGGCAAGCTTTTTGCCCTGGAGACCGCCCTTCAAAAGACCTCAGTCAACCTCGACCTTGCCATCGCGCATACCCGATGGGCGACCCACGGCAAGCCCACCGTTGAAAACGCCCACCCCCACTTCGATCAGCAGCAAGCGATCGCCGTCGTCCATAACGGGATCATTGAAAACCATTTCGCCCTCCGGGAAATGCTCCAAACGGAAGGCAAACAGTTCTACTCCGATACCGATACGGAAGTGATCGCCCAGCTCGTCTCCCACTACTACACAGGGGACCTGCTTTCCGCCGTCCAGCAAGCCTTAGGCCAGCTCAGAGGATTCTGGGGAATCGCCGTCATCCACAAGGACCATCCCAACCAGATCATAGCCGCTGCCCGTGAAAACCCGATCGCCATCGGCTATAACCCGACCCGCCTTGAAGCTTTCGTCTCATCCGATGCCAACGCCTTCGGAGAAAAAGACCTCGACGTGATGTTCCTGCGCAACGACGAGATTGCCGTGATCACCCCCGACAAGGTTGAAGTCTTCGACCACAGCGCCACCATCGTCCAGAAAACAACGGAAAAGCTCGGCCACGAGAGCTTCTCGATCTCTAAAAATGGCTTTGATCACTTCATGCTCAAAGAGATCTTCGAGCAGCCTCAGACCATCCAGCAAGCTTTCCACAACCGGTTCATCCCCGATTTCGGCACGGCGGAGTTCGAAAACCTCACCCTCACACCTTCCGATCTTCTCG
This sequence comes from Verrucomicrobiota bacterium, assembly GCA_018239665.1. Taxonomy (GTDB): domain Bacteria; phylum Chlamydiota; class Chlamydiia; order Chlamydiales; family Rhabdochlamydiaceae; genus Acherontichlamydia. Next base: position 10,670 of record JAFEGV010000024.1, read on the forward strand.
GAGTCAGACGGATCCTGATCCTGGCCTGCGGCACATCGTGGCATGCCGGGCTGATCGCCGCCTCCCTCCTCGAAGACAAGGCCCGCATTCCGACCCAAGCGGAGATCGCTTCCGAGTTCCGCTACAAAAATCCGATCATCTCAGAGAACACCCTCGTGATCGCCATCTCCCAATCGGGCGAAACCCTCGACACCGTTGCAGCTGTGCGCGAAGTCAAAAGCAAAGGCGCCAAAGTCCTCGCCATCTGCAACGTCCGCAACTCGACGCTCACCCGCGAGGCCGACTGCACTCTCTTCCTGCGCGCAGGCCCCGAGATCAGCGTCTGCTCGACGAAGGCCTTCACCAGCCAGCTCACCGTCCTTTCCCTCTTCACCCTCCTCATGGCGCGCCTTCGCCATATGAGCAAAGAAGAGGGCCAAGCCTTCATCCACGAGATCCAATCGCTGCCTCCAAAGATCGAGCAGGTCCTCTACCAAAAAGAGACGATCCATGCCCTGGCAAAAAAATACGCCCCCTATGAACGGTTCTTCTTCTTAGGCCGCCACTACATGCATACGACCAGCTTAGAGGCCGCCCTTAAGCTCAAAGAGATCAGCTACATCAATGCCCAAGGATATCCGGCAGGAGAAATGAAGCACGGGCCGATCGCCTTGATCGATCCTTCGCTCGCCGTCATCGGCATGTGCGGCAACAAGCACACCTATGAAAAGATCGTCAGCAACCTGATGGAAGTCAAGGCCAGAGGAGCGCCTATCCTGGCGCTAGCTCCCATCGGATCGCCCGATATCGAGAGCATCGCGACCGATGTCCTCTGGATGCCCAACGTCTGCGACGAGCTCGCAAGCATCCCCTACGCTGTCGCCAGCCAGCTGATGGCCTACTACATTGCCTTGGAAAGGGGAACGGACATCGACCAACCTCGCAACCTTGCAAAATCGGTCACTGTCGAATAATTCAGAGGGAATTGCAAAACTGCTTTGCCCGAAAAAATTGATGATTTTGAGGCTATTTGTGAGTGGCAGCATAGCTGCCACGAGCCGTTTGACGAGGCCGCCCCCTAGTGGGTCGGGTGAGGAGAACGGGAACAAACAGCCTCAAAAGGGCAATTTTAACAGGCAAATGAGTTTTGCGATTCCCTCTTCAGAATGGTTTTTTAAGGAAGCTGCATGATGGCTGCCATTGCCGAACCGAAGGCAAAAACGCAGGCTTGAAGCACTGCAGAGATGCTTGCGCCTCTGTCTGCAATCGTTTTATCCAATTTCAGGTCCGTCAAGTTAGGGAGGAAGCGCAATACGGCAGGATACTCTGCAAGCTTGTTCTTCGTTAAATTTAACCCTTGCAGATTGACTAAGCATTTAAAGGATTCAGGAAGAGCCTCTATCCGGTTGTTGCGCATATCGATCGCTTGAAGAGCAAGCAAATCTCCGAATGACGGGGGGAGAGCTGTTATCTTGTTATTTGCCGCATGAAACTCCCTTAGCATCTTTAATTGCGCCAGAGCTTCGGGCAGCTCGGTGATCTGGTTGCTGTTCACGTTCAAAATTTCGAGGCCGTCTAACGCTAAAACTCCCGCAGGAATCTTCTCTAGCTTGTTTGAATCTATATAGAGCTCCTTCAGCTGCGCCAATTGGCGAATTGCAAGAGGAATTTCGGAAATTGGATTATTCGACAGGGTGAGCCTGGCTAGGTTTCTTAGCTCCCCTATTTCATGAGGAAGACGGGTCATTTTGTTACGATTTAGATCCAAAATCACTAATCCTTTAAAGATTGCAATTTCCGGAGGCAGAGAAGTGAGTTTGCAATTGGACAGATCAAGGTACTGGATCCTCTCGAACTCTGGCTGAAGCTGGATGAGCAACTCACGGAAGGCGTGGGCCCGTTGCTCCGTTCCATCCTGTTCGCTTAAGGGCGCCTCCAGAATAAGAGTGACGCGCTCCTTAAAAGGCCCTCCGAGCTTATTGCTTAAAGCCTCAACAAAAGTGATCAAGGATTGATTTTCAAAATGGCGCATCGCTTGAAGGGCAACCGAACAATGCAACCCTTCCAACGCTTGCTGGCATTCTGTTCTGACCCTCGGATCTGAGATCCCATCCGTTCGATGCATCAGCTCTTTAAAAACAGCTTCAATGCGGGAACAGACAAAAACAGGATCATGACATCTCTCATTTAATTCTTGCTGAGTAATGACAGTTTTTTCATCGGCAAGTTCACTTAGCGCACTGCTAGAAGGCTGGAGGGGTTCATGATCTGAAGATGGTGCGTCCCCTTTAGGAACCGGAGATAAAAGAGCATAGAGGTGATCGCTGACCGGGCTCCTCATCGGATGGGGATCCAGCTCTTTAAAGAGGGCCTTTAGAATATCTGGATAGGTGAAATTGACGATAAGCTGATTAGTCAGCCGATCGATTTGCCGGTAGCTAGGATCCACATTATAATTTAAGATCTTAACAATCAGCTCTTTAGACAGTCCATTCCACGGAAATTCGCATGACATAATATTCCCTCTCGCCAAGAAATGATCCTTAATTATATCAGGCCGCGAATCAATATTCCACCCTCAAAACCGTTGAGCTACAACCAATTAATTTTAATTTCACTACAGAACAAATCACAAATTTGAATACAAAAAAAAGATATAATCATATTAAATTAATTCATTCCACTAACTAATCGACTCTGACCTCTAAAGGGAACCACAATCGCTCAAAGCTCGAATCTTCTCCGATGCCAGGAACTTTTCCTTGAGCTAATCAGCATCGATTTCAACGGTCATGGCCTTCGCAAAAAGGCCCTGGCAATGATTTTTTGGAAACGGATTGGATAGTCTCGTTAAGAATCTCTTAAGATCCTGAAAACGAGTCGGCGCTTACTTCCTCGGATAGCTTGAAGAACTAGCTGTGCTAGTTGCTCTACAAGCAAGTGATTTTCTGCTTACAGCGCTTGAATCTAGCTTTATATTTTTTAAGTTGGGAAGCGAGCGCATGAAGCAAGAATGCACATAAACCTGGTTCTTTGTTAAATTCAAAGCTCGTAAACTCTTTAAGTCTCTAAAGGAATCGGGAAGCTTTTCAATCTGGTTGTTGCGCAGATCGACCTGCTGAAGGTCAAGCAACCCTCCAATGGAGTGGGGAAGAGCCGAAATCTTGTTATTTGCCGCATGAAACTCCTTAAGCACCTTCAATTGCCCAAGGTCTTCTGGCAGCCCTGTTATCCGGTTGCTGTTTAAGTTCAAGATTTCCAGTCCCTCTACAGCTAACAATCCCGGAGGAACCATCTCTAACTTATTCGAATCTAAATAGAGCTCCCTGAGTTGCGTTAATTGACCAAACTCGGAAGGAATTTCAGAAATCTGATTGTTCGAGAGGGTGAGCTTTACTAGCTTTTTCAACTCGCCTATCTCATGAGGAAGACAGGTGAGCTTGTTCCGATTCAAGTCTAAAATCACCAAATTTCTCAACATTCCGATTTCTGGAGGAACTGAAGTTAATCTGCAATTAGATAGGTCGAGATACTGGATGCTATCGAGCTGGGGTTGGAACTCCCTTAACAACCGACGAAATGCATGGGCTAATTCTTCCGTACCTTCTTTCTGGTCCACGGCTTTATTCAGAATAGTCGTTACACAGTTTTGAAAATCCCCGCCTAACACGCCGCTTAAAAATCCGACAAATGTAATCAAGGACTGATTTTCAAAATGGCGCATCGCTTGGAGCGCAACCGAACAATGCAATGCTTGAATTGCTTCCTGGCATTGCATTCTGGCCTTAGGATCGGAAATCTCTTCCGATCGATGCATCAGTTCCTTAGACACAGCCTCAATGCGGGATATGACAAAGCTCGGGTCGCGAAGCCTCTCTTCGAAAGAATTTTCATCGACCAATGCCATAGGATCGGTCATTTCATCTAACTGAAAGTCGGAGGATACTTGGGCATCTGCAGCAGCTTCAGCGATTTCCCCCCCAGCAGCTGTTGGGGACAAAAGGGCATAGATGCGCTGATCGGAAACAGAGTCCCTCATTGGATGCTGGTCCACCTCATTGAAGAGTTCCCTAAGAGCGTCGGGATAGAGGCATGAAAGGATAAGCCGATTGGTCCGGGACTCGATCTCCCGGAACCTGGGATCTATATTATATTCTAATATACTGACTATTAATTCGTTAGGTAGCTTATTCCAATTTGATTCGCATGCCATATTTTAAACTCCCTCTTAAGTTAAAAAAATTATAACAAAACTATTGTCATTAATAAATAAAAAAACACAACAAATTGAAATTAATAATCAACAACACAATAAATAATTACATTGACAAGAACTGATAATTATAATTAGAATGTAGCCCGAATAAATATTATTAAATACTAAAAAATGGGGTTTTTATGTCACTTTTCTTAGATGTTACAAATAAACCGTCAGAATTTGACTCTTCTGACACTCTTTTAGCACAGCCCGTAGGGCAACCAACGCCAGGAACATTATCCTTAGATCTTGAGGGATCTCCGGGCTCATGCCGGGAAGTCGCTCGTTTATCACCCTCATGCATCCTGGAAGACGTACAATCCCCATATCTTTCAGGTAAAAGCCCGGATTCCTTTTCAATGACAGAAAAGCTGGGGATCCTCTGCAAATTGGAACGCGCAGAGCGAATTCTCGAAGAAGTTTCAAAACGCAAGCCAACCCAAGATCGATGTGGATTTACCCCAGAAGAAGCAGCCATCGTGAAGAGCATTCTGCAAGATCCATTCTTTCATAACCCTCTCATTGAACAGCCGATACTTAACATCTTTTTTAACACACAGGCTCGATTAGAGCTCTTGATTGGATATTTTAATGCTCAAAAAATCTCAATAGAACGGATCTCGCCCGTCGTTGAAAAGGAATTGGCAGAAGTCCTCGAAAAGCTCAGCAAATTCCACGTTACCCCTTTAAGTTTTGAAGGGGCGACCTCCTCGGACCTCGCGCTGATCCCGGCTCAATACAATGTTGGAGAAGCGATCGATCCTTATATTGCAAAGTTCGATACCTCAGTTCCCCATACGATCCCGGTCGATCAATATCTCGACGTCCGTATCTCTCGGACCATTTCCAAAGTCATGCGCGTATTTAACCGAATGGCCAAGAATACTGAAGTCTTCATTGGAAGCACGAAAGATCTCCACAAGTACTATGCATCTCAAGGCTATAAGGGGATCACCCAGCTCGGCACCAATAACTCCAATAAATACTACGTGGTGGAACACCCGGATCCGCGCTTGAATAAGCTTGTGATTGCCGGCATTTCCAATAAGTCCCGTTTCAACAACGTCCTTCTTCAGCTGAAGTACAAAGAAGTCGACTTAGATTCCCATGTATCCGTTCGCGGAACGGTTTCTTCTGCGTTGGCCAAAAACCAAAGGGAACTGGAGACCACTTTACAAACCTTCGATCCTCCTCCTTATCTGGCATTTGTCGGCAATCGGACCATGGTCTTGATCGAGCTGGCAAACCGCCTTTATCCCAAAGAAATGGCTACAGCGGCCTCACCTGCCGACAAAGAAAAAAAAGCGGAACAGCTTTTGAAAGCAAACCACGACCTCGAAACGCATGACATTGAAGGGGTCTTCAAATTCTCCTACATGACAGCGATGATCGATGGAAAAAAACAGGGCATTATCGGCTTTAGGATGCCTAACGGCAGCCTCTCCTACGGCGCGACACAAGCTCTGATCGATGCCGGTGTAAAGAGGATCGTAACGGTCGGCGCCGGAGGCTCGCTCACTCCAGAGCTTGACGTCAGCAGCTACCAGATCATCTCCGAGTCCCGCTATCAAGACCAAACAGTCTCCCTTGATCCAGACAAAATAATGAAGGTCGAGATCCCCAAAATTGTAGTTGCTCCTGCCTGCAGAAACCGCACGGTCGACTCTCCTCTGGAAGAACATGAGGGCTGGTTCCAAGACGTCAAACATTCAAAGACCTCGTCCGTCGATGTCGAAACCTACCACATCCTAAAAGCAATCCGGGACAGCGGCGACGAAGAAGTCCAATATCTGCCCGGCATTTTCACCTCGGACGTTGTCGGAACCCATCCACTCGTCGACAAGATCAGCCTCGAGAACGCCTACCCTGGCCTGCCTGGACTGATCCAAGGGACATTTGATGTCCTTAAGGTGCCTAAGTCTTAATCGAACGGCTGCCCGATAAGGGCAGCTTTTCAACACACAAAATAATTACTTTTAAAAAAAATAAATTTTCAGGAGAAGAGTCCATGTCGGTAAAGTTACAAACGCAAACAGCGGCAAACACCCAACAAAACAGCAACAGCGAGCAATTGCATGCATCTCAATCGCAAGGGCCAAGCTCCCTCGCGCAGCAGATCCATATGCAGGGCAACTCATCAGAAGCCTCCTCGATGCGAAGCCGGATGCTCGCAACAGTAGATACCCCCTTTTCGCCGGAAACCAAAAAGACCATCCTGGGACATCTCGGCGCTACCCAGCTCTCCACCAGCAATATCAGCTACATCGACCACATGGCCTCACAGCGGCCGACAATCGTCGGGTCCTTTGTCGGCGGCTCGGCAGCAGAGCGCCTGGAAGGGATGAGAACCCTTACCGCCATGCGCCATGATCTGGCCTTCGACCTCTTTAACAATACTCTCCGCCCCCAAATCGAAGCCCTCATGCGCCTGCACGGCGATGACCGCCCCTTCGACGAGACCGTCTGCATCTATGGATTTAACCGCCTCTTTACTCGCGAGTATGCCTCCGCAGGAACAGACATCGACTTCATGCTCGTCATCGACTCCCAAGACGCCCAGCTCATTCAGGAAGTCCGCAATTTCGTCAAAGAAACGGTCAAGCCTAAGCTGAAAAACGTGGGCATGGACATGGAGACCGCCGACTACCTCATGCTTGGCCTCAACACGTACACAGCAAAACTCGATGATACCCGCAAGTCCCTTTTCACCCTCGCCAACATGTTCAACCCCCTCAAGCCAAAAGCCAACGTCGAGCTCATCACAGGCTCAGATCAGATCCTCCGCTCGAGCATTTTCAGCTTCACCGACAAGCAGCTCGCCGAGCACTGCGGCAACCTCGTCGCAAAAATGTATCCGATGGCAGCGGAAGACCTCGTCCAATACAAACAGCAGATCGCTCAAAAACTGTCTGAAAAAGGAGCGCCGTTCCGCAACCAGCTGATCGACCACCTCCAGAAGATGGCGAACAGCGAGCTCTACATCGGCAAAAAACCCTACGACAACAAAAAAACGATCCAGACAGAACTTGGCAAAGACGGCCTTGCTGACAAAGTCGCAGCCCGCACCGCTAAGTTCTCGATCAAGTTCAGCCTGAACCGGATCGCCGACATCTTTGCCTCCACGACCCTCCAATCAGAAACACTGACCCCGGACCGTCTTAAAAAGATCGAAAATCTCGCCCTCGTCCTCTCCAACATCGTCTGCAGGATCGACACCCCGGAGGGAGCGCCAGCGCTCAAGCTGCAACAGACCTACTCCGACATCTCTCTCGACCAGATCCGCCAGATGAGCTTGACCGACCGCCGCATCGTCTCCGAAATTCTCACAAGCCTCGGCCACCCCATCGACCCTTCCAGCGCAACATTTGCCGAAGAGTGCTATGACAAACTGTGGGCGCTCGGCACGAACCTCTACAAAGAAGCTCAAGGTCTCGAAGCTCAGATCTTCTCCGATGCCAGGGACTTTTCCTTGAGCTAATCGGCATCGATTTGGTCCCCAGGGCTTCAAAAGAAGCCCTGGCCCAGCCTCTTTTCCCAGGCTAATTACCATAAAAACCGGATAAAACAACTTTTTTTCTCTCCTCAACCTTCTTATTGCAAACAGCTTATAAACTAACCCAACACCAGAGAAACAAAATTCAACCAACTAAACCGATAAAAACTAACAACTTAAGACGCTATTTAATAAAATTGCAACAAAACCACAAGATCTTTAATTAAAAAGTTTTGTATTGTATAATTAATAATGAATCAAATTATTTTATAGGCGGTAACCCATGTCATCAGGCGGCAATCCCACAGGCGGAGTAGGCGGCGGTCAACCCTCTAATGTCAGTTTACGCCTTACCCAGGCGGGGCCTCAGAAGCAATACTTCACCTACAAAGGTAAAACATACATGGTTCAGGCCATGCAAAAGAATGCTTCCACTGGCCAGTTTACGACTGATATCACGCCCGACCGCGACTGGACAGAAGCTGGAAAGCATGCTATGGAAGCAGCCGATAAGGTCTTTCAGAAGGAAAATGTCAAACTTGCTGAAGTCAAAACCATCCACGTTCCTCTGACCGGCACTGTGAACTTGTCCTCAACACCATCGGCTACAGCCCTTCCTCCAGTCAACATAGGCGATCAGATCTCTTGGTCCCGAACAGTGACCAATACACCAGAAGAAACCCCCATTGATATTACATTAGAGACCCGTGCACTAATACAAGCTGAGATCTCTAAAATTAGCAATGAAACCGCTCAATGGAGAGATCCAACGAAGCTCTATACACAGACAGACCAGAGCGGTTCTGCTGCCTCAACACGTACCCAAACGCCCCCTCAATCAACTCCAACAGAACCACCATCGGCGTCTGACTCCACTGCAACAATACCCCTCCCTCCTTTGACATTTACCGGTCCAGCTCCTTATACCCATGATAGGGAAGCCGCCCTATCATCCTTCTTAAAGTCTCAGCAAACCGGTGGAGCTGCCTCTTCCATTAATTCACATCAACAACACCTACCAGCAACAGCTGCAATTTCAGCGCAGCTAGCTCAATTTAACCCAGCTGTAAACCATACTCCGGAGGATTTGCACAAGGGAGCTTCAAAACGCATTTCAGAGCACATCTCCGATTTTGCTAACGACCCAACTGACTCAGCAGAGATGTTTACAGCATTACAAACCCTATATAGTGCACCGACTTCCACACCTGAAAGAATTAAGGAACTATTAGAGAAGAAATCTGGCTTTGCATGGCCGAATAAAATAAATGATCAAGACTATAGAACACTTCAGCAATGCTTAGCTAATAAGAACGCTTCTGAACTTTCTTCTGAGGATAGAATCATCGTTGCCAAAGCCTTTGCAAATTTAATCCATAATACTCCACATACAGATACCCAGTCCTATCCTAAAGTCTACTTCAAAGCGATGCATGCCTTCTATGATAAGGAGAAGGTCGGAGGCTATGTAGGAGGATTCGGAGGAACAGAGCAAGGCAGCGGAAAGAGCCTCGTGATTGTTGAGCGCACAGATACCGGCGACTACAAAATTTGGGGAAGATGGCCAGATAGCGGCATACTAAGGCCAGACCAAACAGCCTTCGTTCTCTATGATTCTAATGCAACGGGTGGCAAGTTCTCAGGATTTAGCAGAACGACTGGCATGGATGCCCGCGATCCCTTGGAACCAGCACGACCTCAAACAGGAGTCACCGCAAGACCTTCTTATTACACGGATACAGATGAGCAGGGCATCGAAACAGGAGGCGAAGGCAACTGCGGCGCTTTAGCATTAGCAGACGCGATCTTGCAAAAGCTAGAAACTTATTTTCGTACTAAATCGGATTGGGAAGCCTCGTTAAAACAACAAAAAGTTGGAATCAGAAACAATGCTATGAGGCATTTATTTGAGCGTGCCGATAACTTTACAACCGACCAATTGTTCCCTGAAGTGCTTTCTTCGATCATTGATTCCAAAAACGACATCTTCTTACAACAACGTCCACATGCTGCAACACTCCGGGCGTTACTAGATAAACCACCGGGCACTTTGCTCCCTGCAGAGAAAAAATGGCTGGTCCAACTTTACGCCGTCTATGCTGCTAACGAAGGAAAAGATTTAGACAAGCCTTTCTTCCTTGCTCATGCAGCGCTAACAGGACAAAAAATTGCCATCATCCAAGACAATAAGATTGTCTTTACTGCTCCTCCTGCAAGGGAAGCGATTACAGCGGATGACTACCTCTTCGTCCACTATAATGGTTCAAACCACTTTAAATCGGTCAATCGCAATTACACGGCAACGGTAACATTGCCTTCTCTCAATGACATCGTGTCACAATACAATAGTGAAAATGCCTATCTTTATGTTCGAAGCACATTCCTCAATTCGTTTTCTAATCCATCAACTATCCCCGAAAAGCTTGCAGATTTAAAAGCTGCTGACCCGCATGGATACTTAACTCTGCAACAAATTGCTTCAGCTACTGTAGTCGATCGGGCTGCTGAAGGACACGCTGTGGAGGATTTCATTACTGCTTTAGAAGCTGCTACAGACGTGGAATCAGGCCACCCTGTCGAACTTGCAGCAGCTATTGAGCTCCAGATCAAAACAAACACAGCACTCGAAGCCCGCGCTAAATTCTTAAAAGCGCTCATTGAAGCTAGAACTACAGTACCGGCTCCAGCTCATAATACGCCTGTTCAACATAAGCTTATTGATGCCCTAAAAACACTGAAAAAAGACGATATCGCTGGTTACTTGATCATTAGAACGCAATTACCAACTTTTGACTTCGATAACATTGACTATACAAACCGTACAACTGATATGACAAGATTGATCGCTATTGACCTCAATATCTCCACCGTACTTGATGGAACAGAACCAACTACGGTTCCAGTGCCATTTGCTACGGAGGAATTAAGACAAAAAGAGATCGCAAAACGTAAAGGCCTCATGATGATCGAAGGAGGAAAGGGTATTGCCGGAATCTTAGATGATCCAAACAATGCTCACCTCAAAGTGCGTGCTGAATTCTTCGAAGCTTTAAAGACGGCTCCAACAGGATCTCTAACCGAACAGATAGATGAGCTGGCTAAAGATTTATCAACAAAGGATCCTTATGGATACTTTGCTTTTAAGGCATACCGAACATCCCATCCCGATATTCCATCATGGGAAGCTTATGTTGCCTCAGTTATGACCGCGATCGTCAATCCTGGTCATGATGAACATCTTAGAATCAAAGCACAAGCCGATATCATCAAGGCTGTTCTTGCTGAAGAAGAGATTGATGGTAAACTTCACATTCTGAAACACGACCATCCCCAAGATTATCTCGCTTTAGAAATTGCCGTTGGGAAAGGGGAACTACCCCCTCGACAAATGTCTCTTGCATTAAAAGAGATCAAGGATTTATCTGAATCAGCATTAAGTAATTTAACACATTCATTTGCGGCCTCGATCCATTCACCTGCAACAAAGAGCCTACATGATTTCTTAGTAGCACTTTCTAGACATATAATAAATGAAAGAAGATCAACTGGAGAATTACGTATTGCCTACGAAGGTGGGGATAAACCAGATAATCTCAAAAATCAAGACTACGCCTCTTACTTGGCAATTGAGGACCTCTACCTTAAAGCGACAGATAAACGCGATGCTCGTAATTCCCTTGTTTTTGCCGGACAACATGAGGTGGCAGAAATCAAAAAGGCAATAGCCGATTCTAGAACAGCAATGACTGCCAGAGTTGGCTTCCTCAATGCCTTAAAAGCCGCAAAAGAATCACCAACAACAACGACAACACCAGCCCTTCAAAAGGCAATTTCTATGATGCAACAGGATGATATCCACGGTTTCTTAGGCTTGGTTGAAAAAACTAAAAAAACTCAACCAAATGAAATAGCAGCAGAACTGCTAAAAGCTGAACTGAGTTTAGAAACAGTACAAGCATTCATTGCCCCTAACTCTGAAGGCCCTCTAGAAAATACAATCTACGATCCTGCTCTATTGGCTCGGGCCAACCTAATGCAAGCTGCAAGGAAAGAACCCCATCATGCTATAACAGCAGAATTGTGGACCGCTGTAAAAGATAATGACCCTCTGGGCGCGTTAATTCTTGGACAACTGATTTATGAAATCGATCGCCCTACTGACACCGATTACTCTGCAACAGCTACTCAAATCGCCTACGGAAAAGCTAAGATTGAAGAAAAACCTGAGCGAATCGCTGAAATTTCTCAAACTAAGTGGAATGAATTTGTGCAATTGCTTGCCACCAAAAAAGCAACTGCAGATGAAGACGACCTAGAACCCATCGGTACATAATCCTTTTCGGAAGCCGTTGCAACCATTAAGTTAAAGAGGCCTAAGGATGGCCTCTTTGATGTGTTGCAACGGCTTTCTCATGTAAATTCCCTTCCTCTTTCCTTCTCTTGAAACATTTCATTAACTCGGGTTTGCAAAAAAGCTCTGCCCGCGTTATGGTGCGAAAAAGGGAAGCCTTCCCTTGAACTCGACTTTCCAATTTTTTCAGGAAGGGTATGCGGTATCGGACTAAGCTCTATTTAGCGCTCATCATCATCTCGTTCCTAAGCTCGGGCTTCGGGCTGTGGATCATGTATAATGAAGCGACCAAGTTTGTCTGGACAGAGCTGCGCGCCAAGGCCCTAACGGTTGCTGCGACGACAGCTGCGCTGATCGATCCGGAGCTCTTGAAGCAGATCCATACCCGCGCCGATGAAGGCTCCCCGGCCTATATCGCAGTCCAGAATGAGCTGAGGCGGGCAAGGGACGCCAACCGCAGACAGAACATCTTCGTTAGCTACCTCTATACTCTGCAGCCCGACCCTCAAAATCCCAAAATCCTCCTGTATCAAGTCGATGCCGAGGAGAGCCCAAAGTACGTCAGCCATGCAGGCGATATCGACAATAATTCGGTCGACTTCAATATTGCAGCGCACTTGAACAGCTATTACGCTCCCGAACAGTTCGTTACAGATCCCTATGGAACATGGATGTCAGGCTATGCCCCCGTATTCGACCGCCAGGGCAACTATGTAGCAACGGTTGGAGTCGATATTTCAGCTTCTTCCATCTACACAAAACTCAACCGATTGATCTACGATGGCTTCCTTGGACTGCTGGGCTCTTTGGCCTTAGGGCTGTTGGGAGGATATTTTCTTTCGCGGAGGGTCTCCATTTCATTGTCCACCTTATGCACCAGCGTTGAGAAGATCGGTGAGGGAAACCTCGATCACAAAGTGACGCTGAACACTTCGGATGAATTTGAGGACTTGGCCAAGGCCATCAATTCCATGTCCCAAGGCCTTAAGGAGCGGGAGCGGTTGAAAATGAACTTCACACGCTATGTTTCCCAGCATATGCTCGATACGATCTTAAAGTCGGAGATGCCGACCAATCTCCAGGGGGAGAGGAAGAAAATTACGGTGCTCTTCTCCGATATCCGCCAGTTTACCCAGCTCTCGGAGCAGCTTCCTCCGGAACAAGTCGTCTCGCTGCTCAACGCCTATTTAGAGGTCATGATCGATGTGGTCTTTTCCCATCAGGGGACATTGGATAAGTTCATCGGCGATGCGATCATGGTCGAATTTGGAGCTCCTATGGAAGATGAACAGCAGGAGCTCCATGCCTTGGAAACTGCGATTGCCATGCACAAGGCGATGCAGGTGTTAGGCGACAGGTTGGAAAAAGAGGGCAACCCCCGTTTAGTAATGGGGATCGGGATCCATACCGGCCTTGCGATCGTCGGAAACATCGGCTCGGAAAAGCGGATGGAGTACACAGCGATCGGCGATACGGTCAATGTGGCGGCCCGACTGGAAAAACTGACGAAAAAGCTGCAGACTCCCATTCTGATCAGCGAAACGACATACCGGGCCATTAAAGATAGGTTCCCTATGAAAAACTTAGGCCCCATGACCATAACGGGAAAACAAGCTCCGATCGAAGTTTATGCGCTATACCCTTTTGGGGAAGTGAAGGAATGATATTTACTTTACATAAATATCTGATAAGAAACATGTTAAATCAACGCAATATTGGAATGTTATCAATTTGATAACATTCGTGTATGTGTTAAGGAAGATGATCTTTTTGATATCGCCGATCGCCAATATGGGCTTTTAACCCCAGTTCCATTTTGAATAATTCGCTCAAGAACAAGTATCTGAATTCTTCGACCCTAAAATGTTACAAAGTCAAGATAATCAATATTTTACTTGGTGAGCGATATTCCTCAAAACACACCCAATTAACTTAGATGGGTGTGTTTTGAAGAATAAGGTTATAAAGAATCAGAGACGTAGAAAGATTTACCACGCACTGCGTGGTGATTTCGAACCTATGAAGGAATGACCTCCAGGTTCCTCTTTTTTGGTTCATCCGATAAATGAACGCCTTTCCCTAAAATAAAGCAGGAGGAATACAAGTTATACACCAGCGCAGCTTGACTTGTAAGAAAATACCACCAACATTTCTTACACACCGCCATGATAAATTATTTATAATTAAATATTTAAGTAAAAATCAAAAACGACTCTTGCATTTGTAAGAAAAACATGTCATTATTTCTTACATGAAGGGCAACCAAAAGAATCCAAATAGCATTGATCATCAAATACTTAAGGCTATAAATAGCCTTGGGCAAGGCGCTGTATTTGTTCCAACAGATTTTTTAGGCTTTGGTAGTCGGCAAGCGGTTGACATTGTTCTTCATCGACTGGTTCGAAAAGGAACCATTCGCCGTCTTGCAAGGGGAATATATGATTTTCCTAAAGAACACCCTAAGCTAGGAAAACTCTTACCATCTCCAGAAAAGATCGCAGAGGCATTGGTCGGCCGAGATTGCACACGGATTCAACCAACTGGTGCTTACGCAGCCAATATCCTAGGACTCTCTGAACAGGTCCCTGCCAAAGTTGTATTCCTAACAGATGGAACCAGTCGAATAGTAAAAATCGGAACAACAACTATTCAGCTGCGGAGAACAACCCCCAAAAATATGGCGATGGCAGGACGATTCAGTGGACTTCTAGTTCAAGCTCTCCGTGAATTAGGTAAAGAACATATTACTTTAGAGCGAATTGAACATTTAAAACGGACTATTCCATTGGATGTAAGACAAGAACTACTCAAGGACATTCGATTTGCACCGGAATGGATGCATTCGATTTTCAGAAAACTAGCTCAACAGGATTAAGTGAAACTCGACTTTTTAAAATTACCTTCGAATGAACGACGCCTCTACATCGAACAAGCGGCTATTCAGAGAAATATCTCCCCAGTAATCATGGAGAAAGATTTTTTTGTATGCTGGTTGCTCAATATCCTGTTTGAGTCGCAATTTGCTGACAACCTTGTATTCAAGGGAGGCACCTCTCTATCTAAAATATTTGGAGCAATTAATCGATTTTCTGAAGATATTGATCTTTCGCTATCCCCAGCCTTTCTTGAACTACCTGAAACTGCGGCAAATCGCAGCCAAGCTGACAAATGGTGGGAAAAAGCAGAAAAGGCGTGTGAAATCGCCATTCAGACTCAGATCATGCCGACATTAGAAGCATCAGTATTGGACGCACTAGAGAAGCATGAGCAGGCAAAATTCGAGTTTTTAAAAGACCCTCAAACCAAATCTCCAGTCATTCTTTTTCACTATCCATCATCGTTGCCAACAGAGCTCGCCTACATCAAGCGTTCTGTAAAGCTCGAGTTCGGCTCATTAACCGATCAGCAACCTACAGGACGCTATCCAATACGACCCTGGATTGCTGAGCTTTTCCCCGCAGCATTTCCCGATCGGCAATGTGAAATCATAGTTCTAGAGATCGAGCGAACTTTCTGGGAGAAAGCTACGATCCTACACGCAGAATACCATCGACCTCTCGATAAGCCAATGCGGGATAGATTCTCCCGCCACTACGCTGATACTGCGGCACTGGCAAATCATTCAGAGGCAATCAAAGCTATCGATCACCACGCCCTCCGAGACAGAGTCGTTTCATGGAAAAGTCTATTTTTTCGGGATTCGTCGACAAACTACGCACAAGCCAAACCTGGCACATTTCACCTTGTTCCTAGAGCTGAAAGACTGCCTGAATTGCGACGTGATTACCAATTGATGCGCGACATGTATCTTAACGAGCCTCTCAGTTTTGATGATATCCTGAGCATCTTAACCCATTTAGAGCATCGTATTAATCTCATTTAACCATTGCCTACTCTAGAGAAAGTTTTAATCAGAAGAACAGGTGTTGAACTAGAACGATAGAAATATATCTGTTGTTCTAAGAATGTTAAGGTCTTGGTTGACTAGTAATTTCTCAAATGAAAATAATGCACGCAGAATCAAATATACCTCTCCTGACTGAAGAATCGTCTTGATAGAAATTTTGCGGCCGGAGGCCACCTCAGTGCTCTCTGTGCCCTCTGTGGTGAAAATATGGGAAAATCGGAATAATTTAAATCGAGCAAACTGCAAAATTCTCCTGTTAAGAAAAGGACTTTTTCCTATGAACGACAAATCAACTGCCCAAGCTGAATTTGAAAAGAGTGCCAAGATTGAACGGAATGTTGTATATGAAGGAAAGACGATCAGTTTGCGCAATGAGGTCCTGATGGACGGGGGCAAACCGGTGAGGAAATGGGACATCGTGGCCCATCCCGGAGCGGTCGTCGTCGTGCCGGTCACCGATGAGGGGAAGATCATCCTCGTCAAGCAGTGGAGGCGGGCCGTTCAGGAGATATTGCTCGAGCTTCCGGCGGGAACGTTGGAAAAAGCAGAGCCTCCTGAGCTGTGCGCCCAGAGGGAGCTGCAGGAAGAGACCGGCTTTAAAGCTGAAGAGATCATCTCCTTGGGGGGCTTTTATAGCGCTCCCGGGTTTTGCACGGAATACCTCCACTTATTTCTTGCAAAAGGTCTTGTGGAATCTGCCTTAGAGGCGGATTGCGACGAAGCGATCGATCTTATTTTCGTGAGCATCGATCAAGCGTGGACAATGATTGCAAATAGACAGATCCATGATGCAAAAACAATAGCAGGGGTAGCGCGATATGAAAAATGGGCCCATCATTAGTCCCGGATCGAGCGGGATTGGAAAGAAGATCGCACTAGGATCGATCGGGATCTTGTGCCTTCTGATCGCACTGTTTTTTCTCACGCCGACGATCATGTCGACAGGATGGGGGAAAAAGCGCGTGGAGGACAAGCTCGGACAGTCTCTTGGCGGCATGATGTCGATAGACGACTTGTCGTTGAGCTGGTTCGGCTCCCAGTCGATCAAAGGGATCGCTCTAAAAGATGCCGGCGGCCAGGTGATTTTGAGCTGCCCGATGGTCATGGGGACCAGCTCTCTATGGAATGTCCTGTTTTCCCAGGATTTGGGAGAATGGACCGTCAGCTCCCCGGAATACACATTGAGAAGTTCGCTTCAGCCGGCGGCCGCTCTAAAGCCCGCGATGCGAGGGATCGCCAAGGCAGGGCTATTGCCTGAAGTGACGCTTTCTGCGGCAGGGCTGCAAAGCGGCTTTAAGGGATATTACGGAAAGCTTTCGGTCACCGATGGAAAAATTATCGTGGTCTCTCCTAATGTCGACCCGATCTCTTTCAACGAGATCGCATTGACGGCAAGCCTTCCCAAGACCGACTCCCAGCTCCAGATCAACCTCCAGTGCAAAACCGTGCAGCAGCAGGTCCAAGGCAATGTCAGCGTGACTGCAACGCTTAAGGACTTGGAAGCAAAGGTCCCATCCGTGAGCGCCAAAGCCTCGCTCGTCCAGCTTCCCGTGCTTGGAATCGATCAGATCCTGAGCCAGTTCTATGCGCCGATGAACGGGCTTCTGCTCAACCTGATCGGGCCCACCATCGACATGAACCTCGATGTCGATTCGGCAAAGGATACATTCCAGCTCAACCTCGATGCCAACTCTCCCCAGTTCAATGCCCATCTCTCAACGCACGGCTTCGATGGGATCGTTTCGCTGAAAACTCCCGGTCTGATCAAATTGACCATGCCGCCAAAATCGTTCTCGAAATTTTCTCAGCTGATCCCAGCGCTAAGAGGGATTGTGCTTACTCAGCCTGCGACATTTCTGATCAATGTCTCTGAGCTGTCGATGAACATGCCGATGAGCCAAGACGACTTAAAATCGCTCAAACTGAACGCGATTTTAAGCTCGACGCCGCCTTCCGCTTGGGAGTTCAACCAACAGACGTTCGTTTTGCAAAACCTTGAGATGCAGTTTGCGACACAGCAGCTTGGCTCGGGACTGACAACGTCCGGCAAGCTCAATGGGATGACGGCAAACCAGCCGATCCAATTGAACTACCAGGCGGACCTGTACGAGCTGCTCGGAGGGTCTCCGAAAGGAAAAGGGTCCCTTCAAGTGCAGCAGCTTCCCCTTGCCATTGCAGGGCAGCTTGCGGGCTTGACCTTCCCTGTTGCGGACCTGCTCGGCCCATCGCTCAATGCATCGGCAGCCTTTGATCTGGAAGGGGCCAACGGGACGTTCCAACTCTCGGCAAACACCGCCTACCTCAATATTCCGACGATGAAGTTTTCCTTGAACAAAGGACTTTCCCTTCTCGAGCCAGCCCCGATCACCTATACGCTGACGCCCAATGCCCTCCCTTCTCTGGAGCTTGCACAAAACGCAACGCTGCAATGCATGATCGAACAGTGCTCCCTCCCCTCTTTTGATGCCCTCGATAAGATCCAGCTTGCCATCACGGCTAAAACAGATCAGCTCCCCTTAGGTCAATTCCCCCTCCAAAATATCAACTTTCGTGCAGGGGTCCAAACAGTCGATCAGATCAGCTTGAACCTCACCAGCAACCAGGCAAAGGCAAGCCTGGTAGCCTCTCTCAACCCCCAAAGGACCGCGTTGGTCCTCAAGCAGCCCCTCTCGATCGAAGCGATCATCGACAATGCCCTTTATCAGGCCAAAGTCTCCAAACAGGCCGTTCTGACGCAGAATGCGACCCTGACGCTTACCGTAGAGCCCTTTTCCCTCCCGCTCGACCAGTCTCAGCTTAAATCATTGAAAGTTAAAGGCTTAGCAAACATCCCTCTCTTGGCCCTTGCAAGCCTGGACCAGACAAAGACGATCACGTTGGCCCAGATGCAGGCCCCCTTCCTGCTCGATGCAAAAAGTAAAACGATGGGCCTCCAATGCTCTGCCCAAGTGCAGGCGAAGGACAGTCCCAACGGATCGCTCAATTTCACGGCGGCGCTGACCAATCTGATCTTCGATCCTGCCTTCGATCTGTCCCAAGCAAAGATCGAAGCGAATGGGAACCTT
>JAFEGV010000025.1 GCA_018239665.1 Verrucomicrobiota bacterium
CCTGCTCGAATATAGGGCGAAACGACGATCGTTGGAACCCGCACCCCATAACGATCAAAAGCAAAGGATTGATTCTCATGAGGAGGCTCCGGCGGGCAAGCTTTCGGCGGAGGCACATGGTCATAGCATCCTCCATGCTCATCGTAGGTAATGATCAATAAAGTGTTTTTCCAATTCGGCGACGCTTGAAGCGTGTTGTAAACGTCAGCAATGAGCGCTTCTCCAAATCTCACATCATGCGGCGGGTGTTGGTCATTTGGAAAGTCCAGGTCTGAAAAATACCTTGGTTCGATAAAAGAATAGGAAGGCAGGGTGCCGTTTACAGCATCCTCTTTGAATCGATAAAAGTGGTGGAATTGATCCGTATGAGGCCACAAATCCGAAAGAGTGCTCGCATGCGGAAAATCGTGATAATAGATCTTCCAGCCGTTTTCTTTGCCTAGTTGATTAAAGCGGGTAAAAATGGTGGGCATTAAATAAGGAAAATGGGTGGGCGAATTATTTTCATAGCCTCCGGCTGTTGCCGTATGAAGAAAGAAACGATTTGGCCATGTCTGACAAGGAGCTGAGGCAAACCATTCATCGCACACGGCATAATTTCGAGCGAGCTGGCTGATGATTGGAACTTGCTCGGGCACATAGTAGTGCATAATCGCATCGGGTTGAGAAGGTTTGGAAAATTGATAATAGTTTTGCGCAAAACCGCTCATACTGGGCATTGCATCAGAGGAAGGAGCACTTGAACCAAAGAGTTGTTCATTGATGGCAAGAAATAATTCGCCGGGATCGGGCGTAGGAACAGTCATCGGTCCTAGCTGCTTTCCAATCGGGTTGTAGTCATTCCATACTTTGATCTCCCTTGATACTCCTTGAGAGACAAAAATATTCGACTCTTCGCCGCTTAAGCCATTAAATTGATCGCTCTTTGGATAGAGCATGCCAAGCATGCTGTCAAAAGAGCGGTTTTCGAGCATGAGTACCACGATGTGCTTGATTTTTTCCAACACGGCTCTCTCCACTTGTTCAACCAGCTGCGGTGCATACTTATTCCACTTGGAAGTTAGAGCAAAATGAACATCTTCGCCCCGTCCTGCCAAGGACCTAGCTTATCAATAGCGACCGCATCTGGTTCGGACGCAAATCAGCTCGTCGGCGTTGGAAAGCTGCCTAACTTTCAAGAGTCTGGAGTATATAGCGTCCTAATTATTAATTTATACCGGCTCTGATCCTTAAATTGGATTTTTGGCACTAATAGCCTTGCCATCCATCAATGGATCCAGTGGTAAATTTCTAAGATCGCCGCTTTTTGTAGCACGCCTTTTTCAAGAATAACTTGCACTCTCTGAAAAAATAAAATATAACATTTGGAAAAATATTTTCTGTGTTCCCTGATTTCAAAGCAAAAAGAGGAAAATCCATGATGAAAAACCATTTCTCCTGTTTTTTTAGATGTTTGATGTTACCCATGCTGGGGCTAGCGCTCCAAGCAAGCGCTGCGCCATCAGAAACGGTCCACCATTCTCCTGTTAGGCTCTCGGGCCATGTTCCTGCCAAGGCAGTGTCCGAGTCAGTTTTCTTAAAAAGCCTCGATGCAAACGCTCATGTTCCTTTGACCTTCATATTGCCTCTGCGCAACAAGGCGGCATTGGAAGAATTAGTTAACCGCATCTATGATCCGAATGATGAACTATACGGCAAGTACCTTACGACCGAAGAGTTCGTCGAACAGTTTGCTCCTGCTCAGGAAGATTACGATCATGTTGTCGCCTATGTGAATAGTTTAGGCCTGACAGTGACAGGCACCCATTCTAATCGGACTTTGCTGAATGTTTCAGGTCCAGCGGAAGCGGTCGAAAAAGCGTTTAACCTTCGCCTTCACCACTATCAGAAGTCCAACGGCCGTACCTTTTATGCCCCTGATAATGATCCTGAAGTTCCAGGTTCCGTCGGCGTCAGGATTCACGGTATAGTGGGCCTCGACAACCATGCGGTATGGCATTCCTATATCCGGCCTAAAAAAACGGCGGAAGGATTTTTAACCACTGAGGCCGCATCGCACGCCCATCCTTCGGGTCCAGCAGGAGGTTATTCTCCTAGCGACATCATCACCGCTTATGATCTAACCGGCGTGTCCGCTAATGGATCAGGCCAAATCATCGCTATGTTCGAACTTGGAAAATATCAGGCAAGCGATATCAATGAATACACCAAGTATTTCGGTCTTCCTCAAGCGAAGTTGACAAACATTTTGGTCGATGGCGGCGCCGGCGGCGGTATCGATGCTGAAGTAACGCTTGACATCGAGCTTGCGCTTGCTCTTGCTCCGGAAAGCCAGATTTACGTTTACGAAGGTCCTAACACGGACCAAGGAGTTCTGGACACCTATAATCGGATTGCTACAGACAACATCGCCAAACAAGTGAGCACTTCCTGGGGAATGGGTGAAGATGGGGTGAATCCTCAATATTTTCAAGCCGAGAATGCTATTTTCATGCAGATGGCAGCTCATGGGCAGACCATTTATGCAGCAGCTGGAGATAGCGGCGCTTACGATGACTCATCCTCTCAATCTCTTGTAGTCGATGATCCTGCCTCTCAACCATACGTCGTGGCTGTTGGCGGGACAAAGCTTACAGTGAATTCAAGCAGCGGCGCCTACGGGGACGAGTCGGTATGGAACGAAGGTGCAGGTCAAGGAGCAGGCGGCGGCGGTGTGAGCAGTTATTGGCCACTCCCTTCATGGCAGACAAATGTGTCTACGCTCTATTCAAAGACCCATCGAAACGTTCCAGATGTTGCGCTCAATGCAGACCCAAATACAGGCTATTCCATTTTCTATAATGGGCAATGGACGACATATGGCGGCACGAGCTGCGCAGCCCCTCTTTGGGCAGCGTTTACTGCATGCATCAACCAGCAGCGAGTGGCAAGTCAAAAGGCCGTATTAGGCTTTGCGAACCCTTTGCTGTATGCGATAGGAGCTGGATCATCGTATTTAGCAAATTTTCACGATATCACCACGGGAGATAATTTATATTATTCCGCTGGCAAGGGGTATGACAATGCTACGGGATGGGGTTCTTTTATCGGAGCCAATTTGTTTGCCAGTTTAACAGGCTCTTTGACGCCGCCTCCACCTCCTCAGCTTTTACCTCGGTTGAATGTTCTCATGAAGCACAATGCTCCATTTACAGCTGGAGGGACCGGCACCTATAAGATTGTCGTTTCTAATCACGGCAACGCTTCGACGTCGGGCGCAGTGACTGTAAGCATAGCTCTACCAAATGGGCTTACATACAGCTCCTTGAGCGGCTCAGGATGGACATTTGATAGCGCAAGCCTAACTTGCACGCAGAACAACACGCTGACCGCTGGTTCGCACTATCCGACAATCACCTTGATTGTCGACGTAGATCCTAATGCCCCCAGAACGGTGATCCCAACAGCCACCGTATCAGGAGGAGGAGCTGCTTCCGGCCAGACCACCACGAATCTAACTACTGTCAGATAACAAGGTTAGCTTTGTAACTGTCCCGCGGTCAGCTTGACCGCGGGAAGTCTACGTTCTCATTCTTAAAGATATCAGATATTTTTTCGCTCAGACTCTAATAAAAAAACTCCGAATGAACCATTCCTCCTTAACAATTTAAGAGCAGCGGTGGTGCGCGATGTTGCCCGCATTCTCCGGAATGGATTCATTTTAGCAGAGTAACACTGACGTAAAACTAAAAATTTTGTTTAGCCAATAAGAGCGCTTTCTAAAATTGACCGTTATGCTAAAATCCATCCTTTTTGAGGAGGGATCCAGCTATGAAAATCGCCATCAGTTCTGATGAATACTTTCCCATTATCGAGGAGCTAATCGCTGATGTGAAGCAAAGAGGGCATGAGGTCATTTATCTTGGCCCATCCAAAGATGAAAAAGCGCAGGATTGGCCGGAAGTCACTTTGCAGGCTATTGCTGAAATAAGGTCTGGGAATGCAAAGGAGGGGATTGTGCTATGCTGGACAGGAACCGGATGTACCCTTATTGCCAATAAGATTCCAGGAATTCGCGCGGCATTATGCGTTGATGCGGAAACGGCGCGAGGAGCGAGAAAATGGAACCATGCAAATGTCCTCGGCTTGAGCCTTAGAACGACATCAGCGCCGGTCTTAAAAGAAATCTTGAACGCGTGGTTTGATACGCCGTTCACTAGCGATGAATGGAATTTGCAGCAGATGAAGCGCATTGAAGAGGTGGAGCGCGCTTATCTTCAAAGCCACTGAAGCTTTTACTGGGATAGTTTTGTTTGAGCAACCATCTGAGGAAGATCATTGTTTCTTGTAATAGTCTTCTTTTAGATGCTCGGGTTCATCAAGACTGTTGTAGTCGATCAAAATTTCATCGCCGGCCTTGATGTCTTGAATCGCGTGAACGGTCCTTTCTTTGATATTCTTGACCGCCTCGGCATTGGACACCGGGCTTTTTCTTGCGATATTAGGCGTGGACGAATGGTTGATATACCAGCCTATTTCAATCCGATCGAACCGCTCGGGGCATAAGCACTCTTCATCGCTGATGTAGATGCAGTATTTGAGCAGGGGGGCGGGGACATTTTTGACTTTCAATGTTCGCAACTGAAAATTTTGGTTGAACAGGTGAGTTCCTGCTGGAATATCATGGGTTGCAAAGACCCCAACGCCGCCCAATGGGGATGGTTTAAGCATAAACGTAAATTCTGACCATTGCATCGAAGATCCTCCGAGAAATATTGCTCAGTCGAGCTTAGGTGATGATTGCAGAAATCAAACATTAATTCGACCTAAGTTTTATCGTAAGGACTGTAAAAGTTGCGAATCGGACCCCACATTTCCATTATTCATCAATTGATTTTTAGAGGCGATCTCGCTATCACTAAACGGCAAGCGCTATTTTATAGGAGGAATCATGGGCTCGTCTCCAATCGAAGTTGATGCTGCAAGATGTCTATGCAGGATCGAAGGAACAGATTATCCGGCCGTGGGGTTTGGAACTTATCCTCTTACTGGAGAAGTATGTTCGGAAGCTGTCAAGAACGCCGTCGATGCGGGATATCGTATGATCGACACGGCGACATCTTATGGAAATTTCCCCAGCATTGCAAAAGGCCTGAAGGGGAAAGACCGAAGCCGGTTGTACCTCAATTCGAAAGTGTGGCATGACAAGCTCCGTCCTGAAGATCTGCATCAAGATTTAGAGGAGACCCTGCAGCTGTTGGAGACAAACTATATCGATGCCTATTTCATGCACTGGCCCAATAGGAAGATACCGATCAAGGATACCCTCCGGGCCATGGAAGAAGAAAAGAAGAAAAAGAGGATCCGCCATATTGGCCTGAGCAATGTCACGGTGAACCATTTAAGAAAAGCGCTCGAGGTGGGCGTTCCCATCACATGGGTCCAAGTCGAAATGCATCCCTACTATTACGATCCCCAATTTCTCGATTTCTGCCGCAAGAACTCGATCGTTGTCCAGGCATGGAGACCTCTTAATTTAGGCCGGATCGGCCAGGATGAGCTGTTGCATGAGATTGGAAAAAAGCATGGAAAGACGGCGTGCCAGGTTGCCCTTAGGTGGCTTGTGCAGCATGGATGCATTCCCATCCCCGGCAGCAAGAGTAAAAATCACATGCAGGAAAACATCGATATCGCGAACTTCCTCCTTTCTGATGAGGAGATGAAGAAGCTCAATGAGAGGGCTGCCGCCGGAACACGGTTTCGTTTAAAACTCGAATATGGTCTAGGTTTTACCGACGAATTTGATCTGTCCTATGAGGAATGCTGGCCCAAGTAAGAGGGCCTAGTATCAATTGCATGTTTGGTTTATTCTATACACAAACAACATGAAAAATCGGGAATTTGGCAAGGAGGCGACCTGAATTTGAGCCAGGCTGTGTCTCTTAAGACCAGTTCGCGGTCAAGCCCGCTTCACCTGCTTTGCACTGCGAAGGTCCGCAGGACCTTCTCGTGTATCCGCAGCCAAAGCAGCTCAACTTGAATAAGTTGGGCGATGCAGGCGGGTCTCAAAGTCATAGGCTGCCCGACGCTGCCAAAAACCGATTTTTCATGTTGTTTGTGTATACAGAGGTGTTTGATCAAAGAACGAAGGATTTATCCCGATGGCTGCTAAAAAAAGTTCCCAGTCCCTTGTCGATGCGCTGAAAGCGCTTCTCATGAGCAGAAAAGCGACGTCTCAAGAAGGCATATGCGTTGCTTTGGAAAAACAGGGATACGAGATCAACCAGTCGAAGGTGTCCAGATTGCTTCGAAAAGTCGGAGCGGTCAAAGTCATTAACTCTAAAGGGGAAACGGTCTACTCCCTTCCTCGCGAGCCTGCGCCTCCCTCAATGCACACGCCTCTTAGGGACTTGATTTTGGATGTTGTCTGCAATGAAGTGTTGATCGTGGTCTATACGAGCCCCGGATCGGCATCAATGGTCGGCCGCGTGCTTGACTACCACCAGACTTCAACAGAAATCCTGGGCACGATTGCAGGCGACGACACAGTATTTGTCGCTCCCAAGTCTGTAAAAAATATCCAAAAACTCTCCCAAGAGATCAAAAATCTCCTGCAGGGATGAATATTTATTCATTAAATATTCATATATGACGTTATTTTTCAAGCATTTATGCTTGATTATTGCATAAATATGCTGTATGTGCTATATTTTATGCATAAACAAGGCATATTTATGCACAGCCAAGAATTCCAGCCCTTATCTCAGCATGAGTGGTCTTTCAGGACTTCTTGCGCCTCTATTTGTTTGTTAATTCTTCCATTCCGGCGGCGGGGCTAGCCCCCTACATTTTTAACTCTATTTTTCCCTGTGTAAATTTTTTTTGAATTTAAAAAATAAATTAGGAGTTTTTTATGTCCGTCCAATCGATTAACAAATCGACGTTTTCCCTCACGCCGCTGAATGAAAGTGCCTATACATTGAACGTTGCATTTTCAGATAAAGATGGCGGCCTTTTGTCGACCAAGGCCTTTACGTTTATCCAAGACCCTTCAGCCAAAGAAGGGGAGATCTTTGATATCTATTCGCAGAACGGGGCTTGCAATAAGCCTCTATTTACAACGAAGGATCTCAAAGGGCTGAAACAAGCTGCTGCCAAGCTGCAGTTGGAGAAGCCTAAGCATCCTACAGTCCTTGTTCTGGACCTTAAGGATTCGAACAAAAAATATCTGGAAGGCTTCGAGATTGCTCAGCATGAAGCTGTGGTCTGCGATTTTTTTCAGAATGGAAAGATCGATCCGTATCTTTCCAAGCAGGCTAAGAAAATTGTTCCGCTCTTTCAAGGGGCTTGCCCGCTGGACTTTATCCTATGCGAAGGAAGCCTTAAAAAGGACCTGATCCATCAATTTTCAGATGCTCAAGCTGAATACTTTCTTTCAAGTGGCGAAGGGCCGATCAGTTTCTGCCAATGCGCAGAATATTTTATGAACGGGTTTAAATTCGGCCAAGCTGTCACAGGGATTTCGGCAGACCACTACATCAAGCCAATCTCTAGCAAAGTGTTTCATCCGTTCCAGAAGAGCACTGTGTGGTATCCGGCCCTCTATAAGGAGATCTACTCGCCGGAAGGAGAATTTGCCAAGACGCTCAAACCTGTGTTCTCCGTTTCGGGAGCCTTTGACGACAAGACGCAAATCACTCAGATGAGCTTGGAGACACTGGTATGAAATATCATCTTGCAGAAGCATGTCAGAACACGTTTGTCCTTTTCGATTGCCTTGGTCTTTCTAAAGAGAGGCCGGGCCAATTGGAAACAGCTCAAACGGAACTTCACACCCCTTCCACAAGCTGGAAGGGGTCTGTTTCGGAGTCCCTGCTCGATTGGGCGCACAGCTGCCTTCAGAATGAAGACCGTGATGACGCCCTCATCTTGGTAGAGGATAGGAGGCAAGGGGAGGACCTGTATGCCCGTATGGTCGTGCTGGGCCTTGATCGAAACTTAGGGGAGTTTTGCGGCAATGGCTCTAGGGCCTGCGCTGCTTATTTATTCGCCAAATATCCCCATTTTAAAAAATTTTTCTTGGTGACGCCCTTTGGGGTTCATCCTCTGAAAAAATGGGGCGATGGGACCTATTCGATCAAGCTTCCTCTCCCATCGTTTGAGATCAATCTCAAGTTCATCGCAGCTCCGGAAGTGTTCGGAATGCAGTATGTCGAAGTGATCGAGCCCCATCTTGTCATTCAAGCAGACCTTGACGACGAGGAGCTATTCCTGCTTGGAAAAAAGCTCAACCAACATAAGGAGATCTTCCCGCTAGGCATCAATGTCAATGCTTGGCATGTGATAGGAGATCATCATCTCCATGTGAAAACTTATGAGAGGGGAGTTCAGCGCTTAACTAAGTCATGCGGGACCGGATCGATCGCATGCGCAGCTTCCTTCCTAAAACAGGGGCGCCTGAAAGTGTCGACGCCTGGTGGAGATTTGGAGATAGCCATCGAAAATGATGGAGTCCTGCTTAAAGGGCCTGCTTCTTTTTTCGATATAGATAAAAAAGAAAGAGCGGGCTGATCGTCAGCACATTTCCAATGACGATCATCATCAGATAGCGGAATGGGCCTCCCGTATCGATATTGTCGGGAGGGAAGAAGCTGACAATGATGGTCGTCAAACACCCAATCAGTCCAAGAAGCGTCGTCGTCCACATGCCCCAATTTTTCCCGGGAATTTTAAAGGTCGATGGACGATCGAGATATCTATAGTGCAGGCGCAATCCGGCGCAAAACATTAAGACATACATGATCATGTAGAGCTCAGTGCTTAAAGCCGTTAAAAACCAGTAGAAGGAATTGATGGTAGGCTCCAGCAGGAATACAAGACAGACAAGGGAGACGATCACTGCCTGGGCGAGGAGGATGTTGTAAGCGACGCCCGCTTTATTTTTACGTGTGAAAAAAGGAGGGAGGAATCCGAATTCCGCAGCATGCAGAAGACCTTTTGCAGGAGAGATCAGCCAGTTGATCATGGTGCCGATCGAGCCGATCGCAATACAAAGGGTCAGAACTGGGATCAATGGAGCAAGGCCGAAGGCATGAAAGAAGCTTGTGAACACTTGCATGACCCCGGAGACCAAGTTGATCTGGCTTTCCGGCAGTACAAAGGCGATCGAAAGAGAGCCTAGCCCCATCGAAAGGAAGATGAACAAAGCGGCGATGAAAACTGCCCTGGGGAAGTTCTTTTGAGGATTGCGGATATCGTTGACGTGGACGCCGGACAGCTCCATCCCCAAAAATCCTGCCATGATCGCGATCAGTGAGACCCAGTTGGTCGAGTGGGCAAGGGAGGGGATCATCTCCGCGCGGTTAAAGGAGATCTGAAGGGGTTGTCCCGAGAAGAGCCAGATCACTCCTAAAATGATCAATAAGGTCATCGGCAAAATGGTGCCTGCCAGAGCAAAGATGTTGTTGACCATTGCAGAAAAATGAAGCCCTTTGAGATTGATCAGCGTCAGCCCCCAGAACACCGTCAGAATGCATGTGATGAGGTAGGTTTTGTTTTGAGCAAGCTCAGGGTTGATCAAATAGGCCAAGGTCCCTGCAACGAAGGAGAGCATCGTCGGATACCAGACCATCGTATTGATCCATTGGAGCCAAATGGCTGCCATCGCCCATTTTTTTCCAAATGCCCTATTGACCCATTGGTACATCCCCCCTTTTTCCGGAAATGCTGCAGAAAGCTCTGCGGAAACAAGCGATGTCGGGATTAGAAAGACAATGGCGGAAAAGATAAAGAAAAATACTACGGAGCTGCCGAACAGGGCGGCTGCGGGTAAATTTCTCATGTTGTCGATCGCTGCGATGATCAGGATGATCAGCGAGAAGGAGGAAATTTTTTTGGACATGAAAGGATCTCACGTTAATCTATTTCGGATTCTACAAATGCGTCGCATAATCTTCAATGATT
This sequence comes from Verrucomicrobiota bacterium, assembly GCA_018239665.1. Taxonomy (GTDB): domain Bacteria; phylum Chlamydiota; class Chlamydiia; order Chlamydiales; family Rhabdochlamydiaceae; genus Acherontichlamydia. The sequence goes on from JAFEGV010000025.1 coordinate 9,943, forward strand.
TTTCGTCTGAATTGGAATAAATATGCGTTAATGGTGAATATTTATTCAAAATTGGATTGCGCCGGGCCGGGGAGTCTGCTATTGAATAACTGGAAGGCGGATATAGACGAAAAAAGGCAGGAAGTGTTTATTGAGCTTTTGAGCGCTGCAGGTAAAAGATGTCAGGAACTCCAAAAAAAGCAATCATCCTGAGGACGAAGGTCCGAATCCAACCCCGATGCAAAGAAGCTTTTGCAGATTGGCAGGCGCATCTAAACATGGTCATTTCCTCTTTTCCCGGTTTCATCAGTTTGGAAATTTTATCTTTTCCAGGATCTTCAGAGTCTGAGTGGGTGATCAACCAACGGTTCTCCAGTTTCGAGGACGGACTGGCATGGAGAAAATCTCAAGAACGGAATGAGCTCATCGGTGCATTAAAGAGCTTTCTAATGGGTGAAGAGGCCGATGCTTTGCAAGAAGCGGAAGTCGAGGTGAACTCCCTTCAAAGAGGGGTCACCGAAGTGTTCATTACTCAAGTGTGCCCAGGCAAAGAGGAGTCATTCCGGGATTGGATGGCAAAGGTTCATCGCGTGGAAGCGAAGTTTCCTGGATTTGTTGGAGTATATGTCCAAGCTCCAAGTTCAGGGCAAGGAAAGAACTGGATCACGCTGTTGCAATTTGATTCGTCGGAAAACCTCGACCGTTGGCTCGGATCGCCCGAGCGTCAAGAAGTGCTGAAGGAATCGGAATCTCTGATCGAGAGCAGCGACAATCAACGTGTGATTTCTCCCTATGCAGGTTGGTTCTCGTCTGTCGTGGAAAAGGGAGGGGCGCCTGCTGTATGGAAAGAGGCGATGCTCGTCCTATTGCTCCTTTATCCGATCGTCATTTTGGAGAGAAGATTTTTTGGTGAATTAGCCCATATGATCGGAAGACCGCTTGCCATCTTCGTTGGAAACACAATCAGCGTCCTCTTAATATCATGGCCATTGATGCCGATCACCATCCGCTGTTTGAGGTGGTGGCTGGTGCCGGGATTAGGAAAGGGCAACAAGACGCTGCTCGGTACGGGCGTCGTCATTGCACTTTACATTTTAGAGGTTGGCATTTTTTGGGATTTTTTTAGTTAACAATATTCCTTGGTCAATAAGGGGGAAGATGGGAAATCGGCTCAACAACAAAACATGTATTATTACAGGCGGAACCACGGGGCTGGGCTTTGAAATGGCCAAACGATATATCGAAGAGGGATCTCGCGTCATGATCACCGGCCGCTCTCAAAAAAAAATCGACGAGGCTGTAAAAGAGCTTGGGAAAAGTGCTGCAGGCGTTGCCGCAGACTCGACCAAGATTGCAGATCTTGTCCAATTAGCTGACAAAGCCAAAGAGATGTTTGGCCGTATCGATATTCTGATCGCGAATGCTGGAGGCGGGGTATTTGCTCCCATAGAAAAAGTCGATGAGGATGCTTACAACACTCAATTCAATGTGAATGTAAAGGGGGTATTCTTTACCGTGCAGAAAATGTTGCCGCTTATGAAGAAAGGAGGGTCGATCATTCTGACTTCTTCCGCGGTAAACTCTAAAGGGGCGTCCACAGGAAGCATCTATTATGCCTCTAAAGCGGCCGTTAGATCCTTTGTAAGGAGCATGGCTGCAGAACTTGGGCCTCAGGGGATCCGAGTAAATAGTTTAAGCCCGGGGATTATTCCGACCCAATTTTTTAACAATTCTAATTTGGGTGAAGCGGGATATGGGCAGTTTGAGAAGTTCATCGTCGCACAAACGCCTCTTGGTCGATCAGGAACACCTTTGGACATCGCAAATGCTGCTGTTTTTCTTGGCTCCGATGAATCATCCTACGTCAACGCCGCTGATCTTGTCGTCGATGGGGGCTGGTCGAATATTTAAGCGCAGCTAAAAGTATTTCCTGCTCGGAACAAGCTAGTTTTGTAGGACGCCTCAGTGTCAACTGAAGAGAACTTGTTAGCCTCTTCGTAAAATTCTGAGAGCCGCCGTATTTCCCCTTTCAGCAGGAGAAGCGCCAAGGCTTGGATCGCTTGTGTCAATGCGCAGGTCGTAGTTCTTACGGGGAACAAGTTCCATTGACTGATGAGGGGCATCAGATTCTGTAAACCCAAAGGCCGTCAGAAGAGTTTGTTTTTCTCGAACTCTTTTACCTTCTATTCCACCCGTTTCGGTTTCCATCCTTTCAAGTTCGGCGAGTCCTTCCGGCGTTCTTCTCATGACTTCAATGCCGACATCAAAATTGGCGTCAAAATCGTCTTCAACAGCTTTTTTGGTCACTTTATCGATAACGGCTGCATCAGAATCGCTGAGCTGTCTTGGCCTGACGAGTTCTGAATATTGAAGAAGCGGGAATACTCCAGCTCTGACTTCGCTTAGGTCGATCTCTCCGGAAAATGCCTTTCGATTCCTCTCTGCAAGCCGTTCGGTCAGCTTTCCAAATGGGCAGTAGACCAATACCGACGTCACATTGGCATGCCGGCTGATCGGATGCGCTGCTACTTTATCGATATCGATCAGATCGAAGGCGGCATTTTTTCCGCTTTGTGCATGCTGTAGGATTTTGTCCATGACGATCTCGTCAATCATCTTGCCGGTTTGTTCGGCGCATTCGCAAACAGGTCCATGCAGGGCTGCGGCTGTTTTGATCGCGCGCTCTTGATCTTCGATCGACGTTCCAGGCTTAAAATCGAATGCATCGGCTGCGGAGCCGACTTCTTTGCCGACGGCTTCATGAATATGCCAGTTGTCCTTCCTGGGAACTAATACGGAATGAAGATGTGCCCAGTCTTCTTTGGTCACGCCGAACCTTTCGTGATTTTTTTCCATGAACTCGTAGATGAAGTTCGCACCGGTCAGATCGGACCCCTCTTCGACCATGCCCTTGTCCAAGTCCTTTAAGGCATTGATGATCGTCGATTTGCCGGAAGAGGAGCCGCCGACTAATACCACAACATTCCCATTCCACGAGCGCTGGAAGCTATTGTAGTCGTTAACTTGAGCCTTAAAGGATTTCTCCATGAATAAATCATGCATCTCTTGCCTGTAGGCCTGCGCTTTGGCCAAAGGATGCGCTTGAGGATTATAGGCAACAAGGGCCGAAGACTTAACAGGAGTTGAAGCAAGAGCCATGATTTAATACCTTGGGTTAAATAGATTGGTTGATGATGATTTATTTAAGCGGTTCCGTTGTTAATTATAATGTTTTAAATTGAAATTATCAATATTATAAAATATTTTTTAATTTCATATCCTATTGAATGTTAGGGGGATTTGTTTGATTTTTTTTTAACTCGATGTTCCACTTTTTTTGACCCCTAGGAGGATTTTTGACAAAATCAGATCAAAGCAAAGCGATCCGAACGAGGAGTCCCATAGTGAAAGCTATGGGTGACGAGGAGGATTGATATGATGCAGTCACAATATTCTTCTAGGGGTCAAAAAAAGTGGAATATCGAGTTTAATTCGCATCATGCAATGCTAAGAACAGCCCATCTTTTTCACTTAATGGACGGGCCCCCAGCTCATTGCAGAGTTTTTCCATGAGGTCCATGGACTCCGATTCATGGCAGAGGTTTACCTGAAAGTCAGAGATCGCCGTCGGGACCATCTGCAAGGAGAGAAGTTTCTTTTTATCCGCTTTGACGATGAAAAAAAACGAGAGGTCGTTGCGCAGTTCAGAATCGACTGCATAGTCGTCTGCAAGGTCTCCAGTGTCGTACAGGATCAGTTTTTGCTTATAGATCTCGACCCCTTGAAAAATATGCGCGCTATGGCCATGAATGATATCGACGCCGAGATCGATCAGCGCGTGGGCAAAATCGCGGAAATGGGACGGCGGCCTTCTGCGCATATTGGGCCCCCAATGGATCGACAGGATCAGCAGATCGACCTGTTTGCGAAGGGTTGCGATCGGTCCGCGCAGAGCTTCCAGGTCGCCGACATCGACAAAGTTAATTCCGGGCTGTGAGGCCCCGGCCTTCCAGTCCGGCTCGTTGTCTGTGCAACCGATCAGTCCAATTTTGATCCCCTTCTTTTCAAAGATGGCAGGCTTGGCTGCTTCCGATAAGTCTTTGCCGGCTCCAATGTGTAGAATTTTCGCGGCATCAAGCGTCTGCAGCGTTTCGCGGAGCCCTTCTTCGGAGAAATCGAGGATATGGTTGTTTGCGATATTTACGGCGTGGATCGGCCCTTCTTTAAGAACAGCGACTTTTTTGGGATCGGCCTTAAAATTAAACACCTTGATCTGCAACTTTTTACTATGTGTTAACGCGGTTTCCAGATTGACCAGGTTAAAGTCCATCTTGGCCAAGAGGGGATGCAAATCTCCCCAAACATAGGAAGGGGAGCGATGGTCTAGAAACTGATCGACGAGCCGTCCGATCATCAGATCTCCCCCTAATCCGATCGTTAGAACAGGGCCATGATTTTGCCAGGCATTAAGTGTGCTCAACATCCGTTCTGTATGAGATCCAAGCCAAAAGGTTTGATGGCAGCTTGGACAAGACCAAAATTCTTTGACGCTTTCCAAGATCTTCTCAGGAGCGTCTGGCGATGAGGTTTTTTCTAAACGATCATTGCAATGCAAGCATCGGGAAAAAGGGCGATAGAGCCAATCGACGCCTTCTTCTTCTTTTAACTGCTCGGCCCATCCGTCAAGGGATTCCCCTTTTAAGTAGACGACGATTTTTCTTTCGGGATCGAGTTCCGTGAAGTAGCGATCTCTAGTGAGAAGGCGGCGCTCTTCTTCGACCGCCTTTTCAAAGATCTTCCGATCCTCCATTGAGTTGTCGATGATGGCCGTATCGTATCCGGCGATCCTTAACCATCTTCCCAGCTCCAAGCACATTTGATCGCAGAGGAATTTCTTTTCCTTAGATGAGGACAATTTCTACTCCAGACTAGTTTTGAACTATGGATTTTCATACATGCTGAGTATGAAAAATGGAAGAGCTTAATTTTAGACTAGACAAAACGAAAATCTTACCTTAAAACTAGCCCCTTCCAGCAACAAGGAGGAAAAAATGAACAAGGCTCGCTATTTCTTATTTTCTCTGCTTTCAATCGGCTACTGCAGCATCTCTTCGCTTCATGCAGGGGAGCACGCATGCTGCAAGCGCTTGTCCCTTTCCGATGCAATCGATTCGGCAGTCACGTATGTGCGGCAGTTTTCCGAGCTCAAGCCGGAAGTCGCCGTAGTCCTTGGGACCGGCTTAGGAAATTTTGCCGAACAGATCGAGGTTGAAACGGAAATTCCCTTCCAGGACATTCCAGGCTTTTATTCTTCAACGCTAGATGGATATCATGAAGGCAAACTGATCCTTGGAACTTTTCATGGCAGGCCAATTGTTGCGATGAAGGGAAGGCTGCATCTTTATGAAGGGTACTCGATGCATCAAGTCACATTCCCAATCCGCGTGATGAAAGCGCTAGGGGCAAATAGCCTTGTATTGACAAATGCATCGGGGGGAACCAATCCCACTTATTCTCCCGGGGACATTATGATCATCAAGGACCAGATCAATCTTTTAGGCGACAACCCGCTCATCGGGCCTAATGATGCGAACCTCGGCCCCCGCTGGCCCGATATGTCGGAGCCCTATGACCGGGAGTACATCGCTCGTTTGGAAGAGATTGCCCGGGAGCATAACATCCCTGTCAAAAAAGGGGTTTATTCCGCTTTGAAAGGCCCTTGCTTTGAGACTAAGGCAGAATACCGGATGCTTCATGTCCTCGGCGCGGATGCAGTCGGCATGTCGACAGTTCCTGAGAATATCGTCGCTAAACATATGGGCATGAGAGTCGTTGGCATATCCATTGTGACCGATTGCGGCAATGTGGAGCATTTAGAAGAGGTCAGCGTTGAAGAAATTATTCGCATTGCCCATGAGACTGAGCCGGTCGTTTCTTTTCTGGTCTCAGAATTAATTCAGCATATGTAAAGTAAATTTTTTTGTGATTAGTTTTACTTTTGGCATTCAAATGCATCCTCGGGTATTATTCTGTTACTAACGCGGCTGAAAATAACTATAAATAGTTTTTCAGCCGTTTCTGTAATTAACGGAGATCATAGCTATGTACTTGTTAAGCGTTTTCTTATGTTTCTTTTCCTCATTTTGCAGTCAGACAACCCCGGCATCCGCTGAGGAAAATGGCTCAATGACCCGTTTTCTTTACATCAGGCATGGAGAAGTTCCCGGGAACGATCCAAGTCCTGCCACTTACATTTATACAGGAAGCGGAACGGACGAACATCTGACGGAAAAAGGGAAGATGCAGGCATTGGAATGCGCAAAGCGGGTATCTCAGCTTCAAAAAAGCGAGCGCTTAGGCAAAATTACGGCTATCTATGCATCCGATCTCATCAGAGCTAGAGAGACAGCAGAGCCTATTGCGAATGAACTTGGGTTGGATGTCGAACTGCGATCTGATCTGCGAGAAATTAATTGGGGATCCGCTGACGGGCAGTTGGTTAAGCAAATGGCCGATCAGTACGGCGCATTGGAAGACCAGGTAAAAGCGCAATATCCCGATCGAAAAATCAGATGGGACTATCTCCCCGTATTTGAAGGCGCGGAAACGTTTAACGCCCTTTTAAACCGTTCCTTAGGGGAATTAACGAAGATTGCAGAGGCCCACCGCGGAGAGACCGTTATTATTGTCGGGCATGGAAGGGTCCTTAAAACTCTGATCGCAGATTCGAGAGGATCGGAAGAGAAAATGCCTTATCCGGCGAACTGCGGGATTGCAGAATTTACCTATTCGCCTGAAGAAGGACTGCGCTTTGTTAATGTAGTAGAAGATTAGACTTAAAGCGGCAAGGGAAACGGGTTCAGGTTTTTTACTCCCAGCATATTGTCCGAATGACCGTTGCAGGCATCGACAAGTTCCAAACAGCGGACGACGACATCGATTTGCGCCGGGTCGAGGCCGATCGTCAAGCGGACGGTGGAGCATTCTGTTCCATAGAGCACCGCGAGGTTGGGATGATGAAATCCGATTCCCGGCCTGAACAATAAGGGGAAACCTGCTTCCATGCATTTAAGAGTGGTGTGAACTCCGACGAGGAGCTCAGCTCGAAAAGCATGGAAACGCCCAAAGATCTTAATGTCAAGGAATGTGGGATCGGCATCTTGATCGATAGGGATGACCCGAAAGTACTCGTTGGTTTTGCTATAGAGCCTTTTAGGGATCCTGTTCAATACTTCGCGTGTGTTATCGAAGATCTGTTTTCTATACCATTCGATGTAGGGAGTTGCGGCCTTATAGGCTAGGCAAAACCAATTCATGCTCAATGAGTCGGTTTGAAGCGCCGGATCGTTCAAAAGCGTATCAAAGCATGCCCACTTTTCATCTTTGCTGCGGGTCATTGTAAAGGGGGCCCCGCAATAGTTGTCCATTCCGAACAGATCGAACTTAAGGCCGCTGCGATAACACATGATGTTCAGATCGCCCCGTTCGATTTCGTTCTTGAACTCTGAAAGAAGCTGTTCGATCCTCGGCGAATTGCTAAAGTCCAAGGTGCAGTCTAAAGCCAGGCTTAAAGGCCTGCCCCCCCTTCCGTTCAATGCCTTGTGGAGAAAATCTGCGATCTTTTCGACATGGTATTCGGTGGCTTGATATTCGGTGACTTTGGAATTGATCCTCTTCACAGTCGGATTGAATTGGGCCATAATGAGGTCGACCTCTTTCCAGTCCTCTTCCGTCGCATCGGGGATCTGCGTGGCCTTTGTCACGAGCTCTACTGCACGGATGCATTCAAAATAGGTGTTTTCTCCGAACAGGATCTGAATGGGCCTGCCCGTCATTTTTTGAACAGCTTTGAAGATCCCTCCAAGGCTTGTCATCGCAGAAGCGTGAATGGCATATCCGGTCAGAGGCTGAAGGTCTTTGGGAATGCTGGTGAGATGGTTCCGATAGGCATTAAGGAAATCTTCCTTTGAAAACGGAGCAAAGATCTCGAGAAGGGAAGAGAGGTCGTAGTGGACCTGTTCCAGGTGCGTTGCCGTCGCATGAAACGAGCTTGCATCTGCTTCTTCGAGGAGCTGGCCAAGCTGCTCTTTGATCTTTGTAAAGCATAGATGGACGATGGACGCTTGTGTAGGAGATCTTGCGATCTCTTCCCATTTGCTTTGCGGGATTGCCAAGCAAAGCTCTTTGAGGACTTTGAGGGTCCCTTTCAGCATCTGGGTCTTTTGCGGGTGTTTAGATTTCCATCTGTGATCGACCGAATCAAGGAATGAGACCCACTGTTTTTGCAAGGGAGTTGGAATATCCGCCGCAACTAAAGCAGGACTGTTTTGTACTGCAAGAGTTGGATCGGAAGGTAGATGCAAGCGGTCTAATTCGATCCGATTTGCCGACAGACCAAACTTGCCTATCCATTCCATCAGAGTTTGGTATTGGTTTTGGGCATGGTCCGGAGGCATTGTTGAAAAAGGGAGGATGCGTATTCCCGCAACGTCGTCTTGCTTTACCCGTTGGACGCACATGATCCGCTTGAGGTCTACCTGACGCTCGATGCAGCTTGCGCAAAACTCTTTTTCGTAAGAATGCCAGCTTTCCAGCCATTGCGTCCGATCGATCGGCTGGCCGGGGAGAACAGAGGTTAAATCGACGATCAATAGAGAGTTGGACGGATCATCTTTTTGTGCAATTTTTTCGACAGAGATCTGCACCGCTTCGCCCTGCGGAATTTCGATCGAGGACGGAAGGTATTCTTGAACGCTTGAAGGGCGTGTCAAAACCAGCGGATATGATTGGGGATGGGGGAGGAACTGCTTCCAGGCTTCGAGCCGGTTCCTGTACGTATCGGAGAATTTGTTTGCCGGGTCTCTGGTGTAGGAATTTGTGGTCTCGCGGTGAACTTGATAAGAGATCCCAAAGGAAGGGCACATCCAGTTGACGAGAAACGGGTAGGTGCCTGTGATCTTAGCAAGCCATCTTCTCTGCAGAAACTCGATGAGTTCCTTATCTTTGTTTGTGGCGGCAGGAACCTCGGAAAGCAACTTGTTGTTGAGGTCCCATGAAGAATAAGAAGAGGGGACTTGTTTAAAAAAGCCGCAGAGAAAGGGAGAGGATTTGAAGACCTGGCCGAAGGCGTGCAAAGCCGCTACGCCAAAGACCTGGCTGGAAATCAGGCATTCATTGGCAATCGTTGAAGACCAGGGCGTGAGATAAAAAACTCCCCAGCCGATTCCTGATAGGATTGTTGCAGAGCCGAACAAGGCTCCAGCTCCAAAGTAGAGTCCTGAATCAATGAGGCTATGTAGAGCAGGTTCGATCCTCTCATTCGTGTCTGAGTGTATTGTTGCAGGAGAAATAGCCAATTTTTCGGTAGGAAAAGCGGTCGGCGATGCTGGTATCGAGGGATTAGCGATAGAAAGAACCAAACAAGAGAGCAGGATCATTTGATAACACTTCACTGTTGTTCATTTCGTTTATATAAATAACCAACTTATTTTGTGCTACAAGTGATTTTCCGATCGCTGATACTTTAATCGGAATTGGCAGAAGACAGGGGCCACGTTGTGAGAAGTCCGTTGTGATCGGAAAGCGCTTGCGTAGGCGCATCGATCGAAAAGAGCCTGATGAGTGTTTGAATGGGCTTGCCAGGAGAATTAAAAGAGCGGGGCGCTATGCAATAGTCGAGAATTTCGTGATTCGGAACGATTTGATTTCGTTGATCGAAAGGTGTCAAAACAAGATCATTGAAATAATCGGTGCATGTCGCTTTTTCAATTTTTTTTCGAAAGCGATCCGCAGCATAGGGGATCGCAAAGAGATCGGATAGCCCGCTCTTTTGATATTCGGGATCAAGCGCATTGATGTTGAGATCTCCTGCAAGGAATCCCCAATCGCTGCTTGGACTCGCTTTTGTTAACAGAGCATAGCAGCGATGAAGTTGTTCTTTACGCACTTCACGCATTTCCAAAGTGTTTCCATGCTGAAGATGGGTGGTGATGAAGGCAATCCGCTGTTTTCCGGCCTCGCACGCAGCGCTGAGAGCTCCCCGATTAGAAATTTTCGGGATGCTGCGGTAGAACCGGTCGAATGCTACGGCTTCTAATGGAAGTTTGCTTGCAATGAACAGGCCGCTGTTATATCCCATTTTCTCGACATCGAGTGTGCCGGAAGGATCCCCTGCATCGTAGATAAAATGGGCATAGTCTGTCTTCAAACGCTCGATCAACGCCCTCATCGCTTCCGGGTCCCAAACCTCCTGCAAGCAGACAATTTCAGCTTCCGTAGACCGTATCATCTCTACCATCTTATCGATCCTGTCTTCCCATGGGCAGATCCCTCCGTACATATAGGGAAGGATACCGGGAAAGCAAATGATGTTGGCAGTAAACACCTTCAGTTCGGACAGGGTGCTGGAATCGATGGGAAGGGCAAGTCCTTGAGCAGAGGCAAAGGACTTTTTTTCCCATTGTGACAACTGTTGCAAAGCAGCGGAGATCTTGGCCGATTCGTTAGGGAATATCGTCAGGTAATCTTTGAGAACGTTTTCCGTAAACAGCCGCTGCTGAGGCGTGAGTTTTTCTGCGGCTTGGGCATTGTTCACAAATGCATCCAGGAGGCCTGAATGGCTGGACAATTGCATTTTAAAACGATCCTCGAGAATCGTTTTTTGCGCGGGAGTTGAATCTTTGACCTCATTTTTTAAGGAAAGATCGGTTGTTTTATCTAGTGCTAATTTAAGGGATATAAAACGGAACTGCAAGTCGGACCATTGTTGGTAAGCTTCCGGAAAGTTGCCAGATTTGCTCAAGTCTATAAAGCTATCGAGGGCGCTCTTCGCGGCAGTTTCAAATTCAGCAACCGAGCTCTCGACGGCTTCTTGTGTTTGATAGATAAGGCTGTCCGGCGCATAGGGCAGCTCATTCAAAGGCATTAAGGCTGCCGATGCAGCAAAAAGAATGGGGATCATTGGAATGACCGGTCCTTGTAGTAGATCTCGTCGGGACTTCCCCAATGGCCCTGATAAGGCGCTCTTTTATAGCCGACAGACTCAAGAAACTGCTGGAAGGGCTCGCCATAATTGTTCTCGACGTCGATCACATCGATATCGATCTGGTCAAAATCAATGGACTGCAAAATCTTCATTTCCCCTCCCTCCGTATCGATGCTTAAATAATCGACATGGCGCAACCCATGGTCTAATAGAAGTTTTGTCAAAGAGTAGCACTTGACTTCGATGATCTCAAATGAACCGCCCATCTGGCGAACTTCCCGTTCTATCCTATGGATGTGGCGTAGATCATAGTTTTCAATAATGCCGCTCAACATCTCGGGGTAGCCGTGGACCCTTAAAAACTGCACCGTTTCCGATTTATCATAGATACAACCCTGAATGCAAAGGCAATTTCTATTGGACTGCAATCGTGTAAAGACCTCAGGGATCGGCTCGATGCAGATTCCTTGCCAGCCCATGAACTTTTCGAAAAAGTAGGTGTTGTTGATACTAATGCCGTCATGGGCGCCGATGTCGACAAAAACCCCATTTTTCTTATCCTTGAAAAATGTCTCGTACACATACCGGTCCTGCTCGTACTGGCTGAAAAACTGGAGCTCTTCTGCATGTGCAGTCATAGCGGATGCGGCAAAAATTACTGCTAGAAGTGTCTTAATCATGAGTTATAGCTCCTTTTAACGTATGTACACCCTGTCTAACGAAAAGAGGGAGTCCGGGGTGATGGGTTGATTGGATTCTGTGTGAGGCATCCGGCTGATGGGGATGAAATCGGAGATGCTGTATTGGTGCAACAAGAGAGAAAGCGCATTCTGATCAGCTCTGGAAGAAAAAAAAGCGTCCGGGTCCTGCGCAGCGCGGTGCCAGTGGTCAAGCAGGTCCCGTCCAATTTTTTGGGTGAGATCGAGACCAAAAACGGCAGCGGAACAGGAGGGGATTTGATAGGTTTCTGAATGGGTAAGCCCAAAAAAGGCTGCAGCTTGTGGGTTCATGAAAGGTCCGACCATAAACGGCGAGTTGCCCATGACGAGGTAGCCTTTGTTTTGGATCATTCCAAAGATCTCGTTCAAGTTGGCAATGGGAACAATCGAAGCGTCCATCCAAAGGACCCGCTTGTACCCAAGTCTTTGCGCTTGCTTGAAGAAACACGCCTTAAACGCATAAGGAACGTGGGAAAGGACCAGGGATCCGCCCTCTTCATCGGGCCATCCGCCAATTTTATAAAGGACATCTCCTTTAAAATCGGAGTTGGTGATGCAATTGAGCTGCCGCTTTAGCCCCCTGGGATAGTTGCGGTTATAGGTGCTAAATAGGATGATGCAGTTCTCTTTTTCTTCTTCCGTTGAGTTAACGTGGATCAAGCCTTCCATCGGGACCTGTTCAGGTTCATCGCCAAGGATCCTGATCGTTCTTTGACCGTAATAGATATCGGCAAGGCGGTCGAGATTTAACCGATTGCCGTGAAAAAGGTAGTTATGGAGGAGGCGGTAGTCGTCCAATGTGGGATGGAGAATGTCTTTGATTTGTCGATAAAGTTGTCCATGGGGCGTATCAGTCATCAAAGGAAAAGTAGGAAGCTTGGCCAGGGGAAGGTATTTGGCCATTCCTTGGATTTTGTTCATGAACGCATCCTCAGCTCCACTTACAGGTTCCTCAAGAGTGTCTGATGGGCTTTGGTTCACAACATAGAGGATATCGGAGATGGGCCTGGAATGGCCTCCTGCCATTTCCAAGATGGGGATCAGATAAGGCCGTCCGTCGTTAATTTGAAAAAACTTTCCCTCGTCTAAAAAGTCCTCTTTTTTAATCGATTGGAACAAAGAGGCGTAAAAAGTCCTTACATGGGCAATGCCATCGGGTAGATGACGCAAGCTGCTACCCTCTGTAGTTTCTTCGGAAATCGGTTTTGCAAAGCCAATAGAATAATCGGGATAGGACATTGATTGTCCGTAAGTCATCCACACATCGGGATCGTCATAGATCCGGTTCAAAGTTGAAAGCACTTCCCGATGGGCAAGCCAATCTTTTCCGTTCAATTCAACGATGATCTCATTGTCCTTGCAAGAAAAAATGGCTTGGCATGCACATGCGAGCTGTCCTTTTCGGACTTGATTTTTGAAGAGCGTCACGCGCTGTTCTTGGTGATTTTCCCGAACGTACTTCTCGACAAAAGCATCTGAGCCGTCCGTCGATCCATCCGATACATAGATGATCCGGTAATTGCGATAATTTTGCTCGAATATCGAATCGAGATTGTATTGGCACCAGCTCTTGTCGTCATGCGATGTGATGACGATAACGAATGACTTCTCTGCAGAATGGACCAGAAACGGACAAATGAAGACAATAAGGAGAAACAACCTTTTTAAGAGAAAGCCGGCCATCTGTCCTCCTTTGGAAAATCTCAACTTTCGGCGCTTGGAGAGAATTGGACCATTTTTAAAAATTTGGTTTAGAATATATTCAGAGGGCTTTTTTGTCGAACATTGGTGTCCCTCGACTTTGCACATTTTTCGAGGCATTCGGGCAAAACATGTGCAAAGTCGAGGTTGCTATCGGATGTAGAGCCGATCAAGATAAAAAAGGGAGTCGGGTTGAATTTGCTCATTGACCTCAGCATGAGGCATTCTGCGGATGTCAATGAATTCAGTGATGTCGGACTGATAGAGAAGAATGGAAAGAGTGTTTTGGTCTGGCCTTGTTGAAAAAAAAGCATCCGGGTCCTGCGCCGCACGGTACCAGTTGTCAAGCAGGTCCCTGCAGACCTTTTGCGACAGATCAACACCAAAAAGACCTGAAGAGCAGGAAGGGATCTTATAGGTGTCTTCCATTGTAAGGCCAAAGTAGGCGGCTGCATGGGCATTCATGAACGGACCTATCATGGGAACGTTGCCCATGACGAAGCAGCCTTTGTCCTTCATCATCGCAAATACCTCATTAAGGCTTGCAACAGGTACGACAGCGGTGTCCAGCCACAGGATCCGTTTATATCCGAGTTGCTGAGCTTCTTTGAAAAAGGATGGTTTGAAAGCGTAGGGAACATGGGAAAGCAGAAGAGATCCTCCTTCCTCGTCGGGCCAGCCGCCAACGCGATAGAGGACATCCCCTTTAAAATCAGACTGTGCGATGCAATTGAGAAGACGAGCAAGCCCTTGGGGATAGCTTCTGTTGTACGTCGAATACAGAATGACGCAGTTCTCTTTTTCCTCTCCGTTCGAATTGACGTGGACGATGCCAGTCTTGGGGATCTGGTCCGGTGAGTCGCCAATGATCCTAATCGTCCTCTGTCCCCAATAATACAAATCGCCCACCCGTTCTAGATTTGGCCTGTTCCCATAGAAAAGGTAATTGTGGACAAGGCGGTAGTCTTCCAGCGTGGGATGGTAAATATCTTTAATTTGCCGGTAGACCATTCCATGGGGAGTATCTTCCCTTGAACTGATGGAAGGCAGCTTTGGTAAAGCAGAGTACTTCGGCATCTTCTGCATTTTGTCGCTGATTGCATTGTCCAGCTCGCTCAAAACATCATCTTGATGTTCAGCCGCGCTTTTGTTCCAAATATATAGAACGTCGGGAATGAACCTGGAATGGTTCCCTGCCATTTCCAAGATGGGGACCAGATAGGGCCCTCCATCGCTTGCCGGCAAAAATTTTCCTTCGTCCAAAAAATCTCCCTTTCTGATTGCTTGGAACAAAGAGGCATAAAATGATCTCAGAGGAACGACTCCATCAGGCAAGGAACGGATCTGCATTTCTTGATGGATCGGTTCCCCAAGTCCAAATGAATAATCCGGGTAAGAGATAAACTGTCCATAGGTCATCCACACATCAGGATCGGCGTAGATCGCATTTAAAGTGGAAAGGACGTCGCGATGGGCCAGCCAGTTGCTCCCATCCAATTCGACGACGATCTCATTTTTTTTACAGGAAAAAATGGCTTGGCATGCGCAGGCAAGCTGTCCTTTCCTAACTTGATTTTTGTAGAGCGATACGCGCTCCACTTCGCCGCTTTCCCGAATATAATTTTCAATGAGGAGATCGGACCCGTCTGTCGATCCGTCAGAAATATAGATGATCCGGTAATTGCGATAATTTTGACTGAAGACCGAATCGAGATTGTGCTGGTACCAGCTCTTGTTGTTATGCGAAGTGATAACGACGACGAACGGTTTTTCTTCAGAATGAATCAAAAAAGGAAAAACGAGAACAATGAGAAATGTCAACTTTGTGAAGAGAAAACCGCGCATCATTCCCTCATATAAAATTGCCCTCAAAATATATTCCAAGGGCTATGAGCCTATCCGCAATCTCGAGAAAAAAATTTGGGGATTCTTTTGAGCGCTTTTCATGGTTTTCTCCTTGGAAATATCTGTAATATTCCCTCGTCGAAAAACACAAAAATCATCTCAAAATTTTCTCCTCTAGATTACGGATAGGCTCATTTAAAGTCGAACGACTAAGATCGGCTAGAAAAAATTTCTTCCTTTTTCACTTCAAATGGTCTGCCATCGTAGAACAGCTGGATCTTGACGATCTTTCCATCTTTGAAGGTCATTAGGGAAGCTCCCGGGAAGTTTCCAATCGGGCCTGGGATGTCGATATCATAAACGATCATCGCCTGGCTCTCTGTTCCAAATTTGGCTCGGATCGTTAACGTGGTAAACATTGCGGTAAAATGTTTTGTCGCCTCGATGATAGCTTGCTTTCCAGCGATGCTGGCAAGAGGTCCGATGAGGCTGACGTCGGGATGCAGGTACTTTTCAATCTCTGCTACGTTTTTTCTTCCGACAGCAGTGTAATAGGCTTCGCCTATGGATAATGGATCGGTTGGCATATTGTTCTCCTGTATACCTTTCTTTCGAAAGGAGGCTTTATTTTTTTTGACAAGCAATATTGATTGTAGTATACTACAGCCAATATGTCAAAGATTAAAAAAAGAATTTACCGCTCCGATGCAAGAAAAGAGCTGGCCGCCCAGACAAAAAAGCGCATTCTGGATGGGGCCAAACGTCTTTTCCAGGAAAAGGGCTTTGAGGATGTGACCATCGAGCAACTCGCCGATGCGGCGCAAGTTTCTGCATCGACGATTTTTTCTCTGTTCAAGTCCAAACGGGGTGTCCTTAAGGTGCTCATGGACGAGGCCCTTCCTCCCGATCATTTCGAGTCCCTCGTTAGGAAAGCGGTGCAAGAAAAATCGCCTGAAGCCCACCTTAAGGTTTCCGCTTCCATGGCGCGCCAGATCTATGATGCGGAAAGAGCCTTGATGGACATTTTTCGAGGAGCGTCTGTTCTAGCGCCTGAGTTAAAGTTGCTCGAAGAAGAAAGGGAGCTGCGCCGCTATAAACGGCAAGAGGTCACGATCAAACTCATGGTAGAGGAAAATGCGCTTGCCAAAGGGCTGACAGCCGTGCAAGCGCGGGACATTCTTTGGGCTTTTACAGGCCGCGATATGTACCGGATGTTCGTCATCGACCGGGGCTGGTCTTCCGACCAATATGAGCAGTGGCTGGGAGAACTGTTGATCAAGACCCTTGTCAGAGCTTCTTAAGGGTTCTTTTTTTTCTTACAGCCCCTTTCTTTCCCGATGAGGAGAGATATCTCTTTAAAATGCCGCTCCGTTTTTTCTCTTCAGGTTTCTCCATGATTGAACGAATCTTATGCACCTTTCGCAATTCTTTTGCCCGTTTGGCAGCTTTTAACGCTTCTTTCCTAGCTTTTTCAGCTGCGCGAGCCCGCCTTGCTGCCGCTGCTTGTTGGGCGAGATGCATTTGCCTGGCGAGAATAGCTGCCTTTTGCGCCTTTTGAGCGGCCTTCTGGGATTCAATGGCCCGCTGCCGTGCGACTCGAGATGACTTTTCTGCTGCCAAACAGGCTTTGATCCCTCCGACTTTAGGAGAAGCTTTGACGGAAGCCCCTGATTTAGCCGGGGTGCCGGCCTTTGTTTTCTTCGCTGCTCTCCTAACACGCACATCGACTTCTTTCGGCGCTTTCTTTTTGGGGGCAGGCTGCAGGTAAGCAGAAGGTTGATTTCTGATAGGGTTTACCATGGGTGCCTTTTCTTAATTTTTATCCTTATTTCCGCATTAAACTCCAACCCGGGAATTTAACCCAAGCTCCTTTCCAAGATAAGGCATTGGATTTCTGTTTAAATGTAATTAGCTTATTTTCAGTGAGTTGAGAACATTGATGTGAACTGGCTGTGAAAGTTTGTAAGTTATTGTTTATAAAGGTGTTAGGTGATTATAAATTTTTTGTAAGTATTTACTGTTTCTAAGTTGTTGATATTATTTAATTTGATTGTTTTAATTGGTTTTTGAAGTTTGACTTAATTAAATAATTTAATTAAAATGATTAGTATTATTAATAATATTATAGAAAATGTGGGGTGTTATGAGTGGTATTAGTAGGGATGCATATTTAGCCGGAACCGGAGGAACCCATTGGGGATCAGAAGTAGTCGGTGCTGCTTTTGATAAAGCAGGCGAAGCATTAGCTGAATTGTCCAATTCAATTTCCAGCGTATTCTCCTCTATTTACAAAAACCACTTAGAACCTTTAATTACTTCATATCAGCAAGGCGAGCAATCGGTTACAGATGGTCGTTCGGTCGGTCCATCAACATCTGGAACTTCTGTAAATCAACAAACAGTACAGCAACATATTTCAAAAGTCCCGACAAGTCGACCTATTCTTCAAAATCCCTATAAGTTGCCCTCGGTGAAAGCTTATGAAGAGACAATAATGAAATTAGATGAAAAATACACGGAAGCACAACGGGATTATGATATTGAATATGAGCGCTGTGATGCAGGTCATGACTATGAAAGTGGTATAGATAATTATCCTCGTCTAAAGGAATATGGTGAAAAGGCAGGTAAACTTAGAACAGAATTGTATGGGTTTAGCAGACAGTTTGAAGCAGACCATCCAGTAGAATATAATACATTTCAAGCTGAATTGAAAGAATCTAAAGCTAAGGAGGAAACCTCAAGATCTAAGAGCATGGATTATTCTTCTGACGTAGAGGAATCAAGCTCTAAAGAACAATCCAGTGACACAAGAAATCCTTCTACAAGCTCTGTCGAAACTGATAACGATGTTGAAACTGATCCTGAGTGGTGGTAATTTTCCTCTAGCAAATCCGTCGAGATGATTATGGCCCTTTTCAGGGCCATTTTTTTTTGGATTCCGATTTCTCAATGGATTCATTCAGAAGCTATTTCGGCTATTTTTTGCTCATTCGAGCGTGCGGTCTAGGCTTTGGCAAGTTGATGCAAAGCCCCAAGATAACAAGCAGTGCTGCAAAATCCTTCTACGATTGGAAGGGCTGATTGGGATAATGGCATCGGGCTCATTTTTTTGATCCGTTCTTGTTTTGCGCACTATCGATTTTAGATTTCCCTGTCAAAACCGGATTCTGATAGAATAAGATGTCCGTTCAGAAGAAATTGAGATCATCAAGATGCAGGAAATGATCGAGAAGGTTCAGGCATATAAAGAAATTCAGCGGAAAATGGAAGAGCTTGAAGAACAAAAGAAGCTTCTGGCCGCTGAAATTTTAGATCTCATGCCCAAAGAGACCTCGACGGTCCAGCTTGCGGATTACCGGGTGAAGCGGACGACGCGTCTCTCCATTCGGATTTCTGTGGAAAAGGCGGAGTGCTTTGGAGCTGTCAAGATGGAAAAGGTCGTTGACAGGAAGGTCATCAAGGAGCTTTTCCAGCAGGGGCAAGTCCTTCCCGAGGTCTCTGAAATCACCTACATTCAAGTCTACGCCAATTCCGGCCGCAAAGAGGAAGAGCCTTCCGAACCAATGCAACCTCAGGAACAATGGAGTTAACGATGCAAACGCAGAACCTTCCCGACCTAATGGAAAATCCCCGTTTCAGAGAGTTGATTGATGGGTTTTCAGATGTGATTAAAACTTCTTCTGAGCAAGGGCTTGCCGAAGCGCGTAAACGGTGCACCGAATTTTTCTTAAATGCAGATCTATTCCGGGCAGAGGTCAAGAGCATAGGCCATTTGGAGATCGAAGGAAAAGACAAAAATAGCATTGCTCTTAATGTCTATGCTCCGCATGGAGTGGAAAAACCTCCGGTGATCGTCTATTTTCATCGCGGCGGTTGGATCTTTGGCAATATCGCCGAAGCAGATCCGGTATGCCGCTTGCTGGCGCAGCATTTGGGCTGCGTCGT
>JAFEGV010000026.1 GCA_018239665.1 Verrucomicrobiota bacterium
CCCAAGGCATTCTGTTTTTTATGAACGTTCATTTTTGTCCGATCAATGCCCAAAAGCAATTTAAGTGATTGAGAAATAGCTTTCTGCATCTTGTGCAGAACCTGGAGCTGTATTTTCCTTAAAAGGAAGGTAGGTAATGGGTTGTGTGCCATTATAATTAATATTACTTTTTTGTTTAAATTTTAATTTGAAAATGTTATAATAAATTTATATATTATTAACATTAATCTGATATCAAAAAACAGAGGTAATAATGAGCAGTAGCTTAAATTTTCAAATCAACCAACAGTATTTAAACACTCAAAATATTAACACGGACAACCTTAATGCCCAGAATTTGTCCTCGACCATCAGTCAACAGTACAATGCATTAGATCCTTCGCAACAGCTAAATGTCGCAGGGAGCGCTATGATTGTCGTCGGTGAATCGCTACATGATATAGCTACAAGTTCATTGGTGCAGGATGGAATTGCTGAGCATGCTCAAAAATTAGGGGGTACGCAAGGTGAATTATGGGAACAGTATGCACAATCTGAAGTCATGGAATTCAACGAGGAAGGAATTCAATTGGTAATGGAAGGAAGTGAATTAAAGAATGAATCGTCCATGATGCAGTAAATTCAAAGCCTAGCGGACCACTAAAACTACAGAGAAGCCCTGGCGAAAGCCGGGGCTTTTTTTATGCATTTTCAGACGTTTTGAAGCTTAAAATGTTCTCGATATCCTTTTCTGTAAGGCCTTGAACTTCCGCAAGCTCTTCGCGGGTCGCCTTGCAGATCTTTTCAAAGCTGCCAAAATGCTTGAGCAGGCGCGTGCGTTTGACAGGGCCGATGCCGGGGATGCTGTCGACCTTGCTGACGAGGTTCTTTTTGCCGCGGCGCTCGCGATGGAAGGTGATCGCTTTGCGGTGGGCCTCGTCGCGGATCTTTTGGAGCAGGAAAAGCAGGGAAGAGCGAGGGTTGAGAAGGATCGGGTCGTGGTGTCCCGGAAGGAAGATCTGTTCCTGGGTCACCCCTTTGTCATGGCGTCCCGATTCCTTGGCGACGCCGATCACGTCGACTGAGGCGATGTTGAGCTGTTTGAAGACCTCTAGGGCCGTATTGAGGTGCCCTTTGCCACCATCGATGATGATCAGGTCGGGGAGATCGTCCTCTTCTTTGGCGCGGGTCAGCCGGCGGGTAAGGGCTTCCCGGATCGCTCCATAGTCATCGGCAAACGATGCCGTTTTGATCCGGAAGAGGCGGTATCTTTTGGTCTCTTTTTCTCCGTTGGTGAACGCGACCATTGCCGCAACAGCTTCATCGCCTGCGATGTGGGAAGTGTCGAAGCATTCGATCCGTTGGGGATATCGGTTGAGCTTAAGGATCTCTTGAAGATCGAGCAGCTGCTTTTCCTGGATCTCCTGCTGATTTTTTTCCTGGATGAAGAGGACCTTGGCATTTTCCTTGGCAAGGTCGACCAGGGCGCGTTTGTCCCCTTTTTGAGGGGCGGCCAGGCTAAGCTTGGCCTTCAATCTCTCGCACAGGATCTCTTCGACCGACGCCATCTCTTTTAAGGGGAAGGGGAGGTAGATCTCTTTTGGCAAGTTGTCTTGAAAGCGATAGTGCTGCAGAAGAAAGGAGGTGATCAGCTCTTCGTCATCTTCGAGGACGTTCGAAAAGGAAAAATGTTCCGATCCGACCAGGTTGCCTTCTCGAAAGAGGAGCTGGGCAAGCATGACCTCTTCTCCTTGCCGGTAGAGGTTGATCGCATCGGTGTCTTTGCCGCCTACCTTGGCGACGATCTGGTCGGAGTGGACCACATGCTCTAGTTGGCGGATCGTCTTGAGAAGGGAGGCCGCTTTTTCATATTGGAGCGATTCGGAGGCCTTTTCCATTTCGGCGTAGAGCTCGCGCACAATTTCTTTATCCTGCCCCTTCAAAAAGCGGATGGCGCCTTTGACATACGATTCATATTCTTCCGTTGTGCATTTGCGCACGCAGGGAGCGCAGCAGCGCTTGATCGAATACAGAAGGCAGGGCCTCGTGCGCCGCTTCAACTCTTCATCGCTGCACTGCCTTAAGGGAAATAAACGGAGGAGCAGTTCATACGTTTCGCGCGCGGCATAGGCGCTGGTGTAGGGACCGAAATAGAGGCCGTCGTCTTTGGGCTTGCCCTTGTAGCGGATCAGCCGCAGCATGGGCCAAGGATGGCGGTTGTTGATCATCAAGCTAACGAAGGTCTTGTCATCTTTTAAGATCGCATTGAACTTGGGCTGGTGCTTTTTGATCAGTGTGTTTTCTAAAAGCAGAGCTTCTTTTTCCGATGGAACGATGATCGTATCGATGTGGGCGGTCTGCTGGATGAGAAAAGGGACCATGGGACGGCTGTCGCCGCTTGCCGCAAAATACTGTTTGACCCTGACTTTCAATTGTTTGGCCTTGCCGACATAGATGACCTTGCCCTCAGAGTCTTTCATCAGGTAGACGCCGGGCTGCATGGGGAACTGTTCAAGCTGTTTGGGATCAAAGGCCATAGGAAGATGTTTTTTATGATTATCTTAGCAAACCATCTTTAAAAATCTGCGAAAAAAATCCCAACGCCGCCCTTGTATAAAAATTTGGAAAAGGAGCAAATTTTTAAAAATCTTCTTTTTAGAAGATCAAAAAGAGGTGCTTTATGTCAGTCGTTTTCGAAGGAAACTGTCATGTTGAAAAGGTGAAAATGTCTGGTATGCTGTCAGACGACCAGATGGTCGTCGAGTATACCTATAGCGATATGGATTCTTTAAGGCAGAGTATCCATAACAAGATGATCGGGTTGATCAAGCTATACTCGGGCGCCGACCTGCACAAGCTGGCCGCTGTGCCCGCTGTTGTGGACCGGTTGTATGTGAAAGGAAATGTCGCTTCTGAAAAGGAGCTGCTTGCCTTGGCCCAAGCATGGCGTGTGCGGATACTTTATTATCAAACGGAAGTATTTCAGGGCTGTTTGGAAGATGAAGGGATCGAGATGCGCCGGTGGCAAGGACCGGAATTTTTTTACGATGAACTGGAAGGCGAGGATGTCGAGATCGTTTCGTTTAAGCCGGAATCGATGCAAAATTTGCTTGCAGAACCAATTGTTGCCAATTGGGAGATGGCCTCGCCGATGCTTGAACAATTGGAATCGGTCAGGAATTTTACATTATCGCAGATGATTGTCAATTATGAAGATGCGGGAAAGATCCGGGGAGTTTTTGACCATGCGCTCGACAGATTCAAGCTCAACGGATGCCATGCAGAACAGGGTGTTGTGCAAAACTGGGTCGATCGCTTTGCTCATTCTTCCGTGCGAACGATGATGATCTCAAGTCCTCCAACAGAAATGACCTGGGAGATTGATGATATGGTCCAATCGCGGATGAATGCACGGCTGCAAGTCAGCGCGCCAACGCCGAGTCGTTGGGTTTTCAGCCATACTTCAATCTAGCTTTTGCTTCCAATCATGGAGGATTTTAAGGGCTTCCATCGGCGTGATCTGGTTCGGGTCGAGTTTTTTAAGCTCTTGAACGATCGGATGGCTCGGCGGAGGCCCGAACAGCGAGAGCTGCTCTTCTTTTGCCTGGATGCGAGGCTCGATGGCTGTGCGTCCGGCATTTTTTTCGAGCTGGACAAGCATTTCCTGGGCGCGTTTGAGGACAGCTTGCGGAACGCCTGCGAGCTTGGCGACATGGATCCCGTAGCTTTTGTCCGTGCCTCCTTTGACGATCTTGCGCAAGAAAGTGATTCCCCGCTCCGACTCGTAGACGGCCACGTTGTAGTTCACAGCGCCCGGGATCTTTTTTTCCAGCTCGGTGAGCTCCCAATAGTGGGTCGCAAAAAGGGTTTTAGCTTTTTGTTTCGGAGCTGTGAGCAAGTATTCGGCAACAGCCCAGGCAATCGAAATCCCGTCATAGGTGCTTGTGCCCCGGCCGATCTCATCGAGAATGACCAAAGAGCGGTTCGTGGCATTGTGCAGGATGTTCGCGGTCTCGGTCATTTCAACCATGAAGGTCGACTGGCCTCGTGAGAGGTCGTCGCTGGCGCCGATCCGGCTAAAGACCTTGTCGATGATGCCGATATGCGCCGACTTCGCAGGGACGAAGGAGCCCATTTGCGCCATGATGGCGATGAGCGCCGCTTGCCGGATATACGTCGATTTCCCCGCCATGTTGGGACCGGTAATGAGGGAGAGGCGATTGGAGGCCCCGTCCAAAAAGATGTCGTTCGGGATGAACTGATCGCTTTTGAGAGCCGCTTCGATCACCGGGTGGCGTCCTTGCTCAACATGGAAGAGTTCGCTTGTATCGACGATCGGCCTGCAGTACTGGTGCTGGATGGCGACCTTGGCAAGGGAAAGGAGCGCGTCGACATGGGCGATTGCCTGAGCGATCCGCCGGATCGATGCAGCATGGTCTGCGACTTCTTTGCGCAGACTATGGAAAAGCTCATACTCGATCGATCCCATCCGCTCTTCGGCATGGAGCATTTTGTATTCGTATTCTTTCAGCTCGGGCGTGATGAAGCGCTCCGCATTGACAAGGGTCTGCCGCCTTTGGAATGTGTCGGGGATCCGGTCTGCCTGCCCGCGGCTCACTTCAATATAAAACCCGAATGCTTTGGTGTAGCCGACTTTTAGCGTTTTGATCTGGGTCGATTCTCTTAGCTGGACCTGGTAGGCAGCGATCCACGATTCGCTGTCATCGCGCAGCGTCCGCAGCTCATCGAGCTCAGGATGGTATCCTTTTTTAAAAATGTTCCCATCGGTAAGTCTCAAAGGGGGCGCGTCGACCAAGGCATGTTGGATCTTGTCGGCGATCGGCGGCAGGTCGGTCAATTGCTTTCGTTCCTGGACGATCAGCTCCGAACTAAACCTTTCGAGCAAATGGGCCAGAGGGGCAATGTGCTCGAGCGATAAGCGGAGCCCGACAAGGTCCCGAGGGCTGGCATATCCCGTCTCGATCCGCATCATCAGCCTCTCCAAGTCGCGGATCTCGGTCAGGTGGGCGCTTAGGTCCTGAGCCAAGTCCCATTGCTCATGAAACGAGGCGACGGCGTCCTGGCGGGCGCGGATCGCGTCCACATTAAGAAGAGGGTGGATCAGCCATTGCTTCAACAACCTTCCTCCCATTGGCGTCGCAGTCCGATCGAGCAGCTGCAGCAGGGAGTTGCTTTTTTTTGTCTCTTGCAGAGATTCGGTCAGCTCCAGGTTCTTTTGCGTCGATCGGTCGAGGAGCATGTATTGGGAAAGGTGCTCCGTCGTGATCGATTTGATGTGAGCGGTTGAAAGAGCCAGTTCATCCTTGACGTACTCGAGGACGGCTCCTGCCGCATTGATCGCGGCGATCATCCCTTTCAGTCCAAATCCGTCCAATGTGTGCATCTGAAAATGGCGCTGGAGGACATCGCACGTGTGCTGATGATCGAAATGCCAATTTTCCTTGATGTGAAGAGCGGGATTGAACTGCTGAAGGATCTCTTCGGTCCAATCGGGATGCTCTTTTTGCCATTTCTCCGATAAAAGCAGCTCTTTGGGGCGCAAGCGGCACAGTTCGTCGAGCAGCTGCTTCCCATCTTCGAATTCCATCGCGCGGAAATCAGCCGTCGTCAGATCGAGGATGCCTAAACCAAACGTCGAGTTCACCTGGGTCAAGCAGCCTAAAAAGTTGTTCGCTTTATCGGAAAGAAGGGCAGAATTAACGACTGTTCCCGGAGTGACGACGCGGACGATCTCCCGTTTGACAATTCCTTTGACGGATTTTGGATCTTCCATCTGTTCGGCAATGGCGATCCGGTAGCCTTTTGCGACCAGCTTATCGATGTACGATTCGCTCGAATGAAAAGGAACCCCTGCCATTGGGATCTCTTGCCGCTTGGTCAATGTCAGATCGAGCTCTTTAGAGATCGCGATCGCATCTTCATAAAAGGCTTCATAAAAATCGCCGAGGCGGAAAAAAAGGATGGTGCCGGGAGAACTCTTTTTGCAAGCGTGCCACTGGAGCATCATCGGAGATGTTTTCTGATCAGGTGTGTGTGTTGTCATGATTTTTCTCTTAGAGATGGACAGACTCTTATCAAAACACACATTCTAGCAGGCTGGAATGCGATCTTCTATGAGAAAAATTGTTTCCACCATGTTTTTTTCTCTTTGCTTGCGGCAGGAGATTCCGAGATTGCCTCCCGCGCCTCCTCTTTTGCCTTGAACAAAGAAGATTGCGCAGACAGGGCATCGGAGAATGATTTGGCAACGGAAGGATGGGGAGTTGAGTTTGTTGTTGTCGCCGTCGTATTTCTTTGCTCCTCTTCGGGGACGCTGAGAGCTTTGGCAACTTGGTTGCGCGCGCTTTCGCACCACATCCGGAGCAAATTGAGGTCTTCATCCAAATTTTTGAGCTGAGCGGTGATCTGTTCGGGAGATTCTTTGGACTTGGGCTGCAAACGGGACGGAAGGCTGATCGATTGGCTTAATTCCAGTTTGAGCTGGAAGATCTTGATGAGCATCGGGATCATCACTTTTTTGATGTGGTCTCGCAATGAACCGAGCGAAGGATCGGAGATGGCGCCTAGTTGGGAATAGGAAGGCGACTTATGCGATGAGGTTGGGCTTTCAAGGGGAGTTTCTTCGTGTTGTTTCGTCATCAATCTGCCTCGATCGAACCTAAACTTTGGCTAGCCAATTCAGAAAAAAAGAGGCTAGAGCTTTTGCAGTTGTAAAACAGTTTATGATTTTTATAAAGACTTTTTACAATTCCTTGGAACGTCCTTATTGTGTATGATCAAAGAATATACAGCAGAGTCGAAAATGGCAATCTATTCCAAAGAAAGTCTCGAGACGTTGCGCCAGAGGATCGATCTCGTTGAAGTGTTGGGATCCCATCTTCAGCTTCAACGGTCGGGCGCGTCTTTCAAAGCGCTATGTCCCTTCCATGAGGAGAAGTCCCCCTCCTTCATCGTTCAGCGCGGCGACAGCCATTACCATTGCTTTGGCTGCGGGGCGCACGGCGACGCGATCGCCTTTTTGATGACCCATGTCAAGATGGGATTTGTCGAGGCTATCGAGAGTTTAGCAGAGAGGTTCCAAGTTGTCCTCGAAAAAGTCGACGATACCGAAGAGAGGAAAGGCCCTAGCAAAGCCTCTTTAAAACAAGCCCTCGAGAGGACCTCCAAGCTCTATCATTTTTTACTGCTGCATGCCGAAGAGGCAAGACCGGCCCTACACTATCTCTATGAGAGGGGGCTCGACCTCGACTTTATCCGTGCCTTCGAAGTGGGATTTGCTCCGCGGCAAGGAGACCTTCTCCTCCGTTATTTGCATGAGATGCAGATCGATGGCGAATGCATCGAGCAGGCCGGCCTCATTTCATCGGGGCGCAAACGGGACTTCTTCATCGATCGGATCATGTTTCCCATTCGGGACGCGCTTGGCGCCGTCATCGGTTTTTCCGGACGAAAGTACAAAGAAGAGACCTTCGGCGGCAAGTACATCAACACCCCGGAAACGCCCCTGTTTAAAAAATCCCATGTCCTCTTCGGGCTGAGCTACTGCCGCCAGAGGATCGCCAAAGAAAAACAAGCGATTATCGTCGAGGGGCAAGTCGATGCCCTTCAGCTGATCCATGCAGGGTTCAGCTACACGGTGGCAGGGCAGGGCACGGCGTTCGGAGAAGACCACGTCAGAGAGCTCATGCACCTCGGGATCAACCGGGTCTATCTCGCCCTCGACGGCGATAAAGCGGGCCAGGAGGCCGCCGTGAAAATCGGGAACTTCTTTCAAAAAAGAGGGGTTGAAGCTCTAGTCTTCCCTATGCCGGAAGGGAGCGATCCCGATGCCCTTCTCAAAGACCGGGGGCCTCCCTATTTTGAACAGCTCCTCAAAGAGAGCAAGCAGTACCTCGACTTCCTTTTCGAGCATTTTTCCAAAGGGCACGACCTCAGTTCCCCCTCGCAGAAGAACGAGATCGTCGAGAAGATCACCTCGATGATCCGCAATTGGGAGCAGCCGGTCATGGTCCACGAGAGCTTGAGAAAACTTGCCGAAATCGCAAAGGTGCCTGAAGCCGCCCTTCACATCGGCAACATATCGCTTCCCGACCTCTTCATAAAAAAGAGCGGCTCGATCCAGTTCCATGATGTCGATGCCAACCGGATCCTCGAAGCGGACCTCCTCCGCTGGCTGATCCTTGTCGGCAAACAAGAGCCTCGCATCATTGAGCTTGCCAAGGCCAACGTCCGCGATGACCACTTCTATCTCAAGAGCGCCTTGCGCCTCTTCAAAGGCTTTATGGAGGCATATGAAAGCGGCCAGCCGTGCGATCTGCTCAGCTTAGGGCAATGCGTCGAAGAAGGGGACGATGCGAAGCTCCTCACCGAGATCATGGAGAGGAAGATCAATGTCCAAAAAGGGGAAGAAGGACTCAAAGAGACCCTCCGAAAAATTCTCGTGCGCCATTGGATGGACGAAAGAGAAAAGATCCGCACGCAGATCCACAGCGGCAATTTAAGCGACGATGAGGCGATCGAACTTGCCAAGCAGTTCGATGAGATCAAGCGGAACATCCCGCAACTGGTGCTGCCGTCATGAACCCGATCATCTTTTTCGATGACGGCTGCCCCCTGTGCTTGCGCTGTGTGCGCTTTGTGTTGGACATTGATGCTAAGCAACGGTTCGTATTTGCGCCGCTTCAAGGAAAAACAGCCTTAGAGAACCTGGCCTTGAAACCAGGCAATCTGCTCGCTCAAAACTCCCTCATCCTTCTCGAAGACCCGTCTACTCCAGAGGAAAAGGTCTTTCTCAGAGCGAAGGCTGTCGCCCGCATCTTATGGCTGGTCGGCAGTTGGTGGAAGCTGCTCGGCTGGCTCTGTTGGATCCCTTTTGTTCCCGACCTGGTCTACCGGTTCATCTCTCATCATCGCCATAACCTCAAGTCCGTCCAAGCTTCTCCTTTCACAGATAGCGAACGCTCCCGTTTTCTTCCTTAGTTGGCTTCAAACACTTCTAAAATAGAAGCATTTAATAGTGTAAAGATTATTTTTAGTTGTTAATAAGCTCAGTTTTGATAGCATCTTCCTCCATTTTTAATAGGTGCTTTATGGCTTTTAACATTCCTCAAATTTTTTCTGCTTTGCAAACCGGGTCCCACATACTGCCAGCTCAGATCGATTCCGGTCATATTATTCCATCAAGTTTTGATCATTCTGATCCGTTAGAAGAGATCCTTTCCCGTAGTAACGCGGAAATTTTTCAAAAGGGTGTACCTCTTGATTTAATCAAAGCCTGGAGAGATCGATTTTATGAGGGTTTGGAAAGTACCGAACCTGCGATCATCCGTAAGTTTTCCAGGGAAGACCAGTGGGCTTACGATCCCCGTTTTTTTGAAACAAGCGATCGTCAAATGGAAATCGGTATCGATGAATCGGGATCTTTTTTCATGAAGGAATCGACACATAGAGATAAGTTTGTCTCTGAATTCCACCACATGATGCATCCTGCTTTTTGGGAAGATAACGGAAGGCATTTCAAATTTCTCCTGTCGCTCTATCGGCTCCATAAGACTGTCGTATTTCCTCAGGATGATCCGGTTGAAAAGGTCTTTCTGAAATTGATGGATTGCGTTGTTGAAAAAATGGCTGCCCATCAGCCCAAGCTTCAAGGAAGCACATTTTTTTCTTTTGCGCTGCCCGATTCTGCAGATCATGAGGTTGCCAAACATAAACGACTTTGCTGCTTCCAGACAGCTTTGGGATGGCGGGTAGGCGATTGTAATGCATTTCCAGATACTGAAATCCGGATCGTCCAGTTCAATACGAATCATACCAAAAAACTGATCCTTGATAAAAGCAATCAACCATTTCATCGACCTTCTGTGGTGATTGAAGCAGGCATCCGACCTGAGGCTGAAGGAGATCTTAAAAAGATCATAAAGGTCAATATCGTCCTCTGCAATGGTCCCCAGGTATTATCCCACGATCAACGAAATGCGGTCACTTTCACCTTCGATATCGATCTCAGACAGTCGCCATTAAAAATGGAGCGGTTCCGTCAAAACTCGCCCTGGATTACCGATCTCACCGAGCAAGTCGGACAGAGGGAGTTCGAGAACGTTAAAAATCAAGCCGAGCTGATGTTTGAAGCTTTTCGAGAAAAACTTACGGCTCCTTTTTTAGAAAAGCCCGATTCCCACGTTGTTTTTGAACTTGTGCCGCCCAAAAGTTCCTCGGATAAGCTTTGGGTGCAGGCCGGTCTCCTTGACATGCTCAGACAGGATCCCGTTCGTTACTCCAAAGAGATCGCTTATGTAGCCGAAGAAACGAACTGCACATTTTCTGAGGAAGAATTAGTAACGTTATGTAAACAAGGCAAAGCTGAATTAACCAATGAAGGGGATTATACCGTATTGCCTGATGCTGTCGCAGATAAACTGTACACATCTGTAAGGGCCCAATTTATACAAGCCCTGCAATCTCCTTCCCTTCCTGCTAGTTCCTTGCCATCTTCTATTGCTCTGCCTTTGCTTTCGCCAAAAAAGACCGTTGAGAAAGACGTTGTCCTTGATAGCTCTTCTTCATCTGTTGAAGATCCAATCGATTCTCCAAAGAAGGCTGTTGTTTCAGACGAGCCTTCCGAGCCTCTTAAGGCTTCAAGCGACATAGAGCCTCTCTCTGTAAAACAACAGGAAGAAATTGATAGGCAGCGGCGTTTGATGGAAAAGCAAGTGGAAAAGGCGCGCCGTAGAGAGGCTTTTGAACACAGACAAAGAAAGTTAGAAGCTGAAGAACTCGAGAGAAGAACTAGAGAAGAGAGGAGCCATACCCTGTTCACTCTTGATTTCGAGGACCAGCAGCAGGTCGATTCCATCTATAAAGGCCATCCGATGAAAGCAAAAGACTTCACCACGTTTGCCATGAACCTGTTGCAAAAAAAGGCCAACGCATTGGGTGCAACCATTCATCAAAACACTGCGGGATCCCATCCCAAATTGCACTTCAAACGCGCCGATGGGCCTTCCGGCGGAGTCACCTTCCGTATCCACCATGGCGGAGATGACCACGGTTTTGCCTCAACGCAAAAGGATACGCTCAACCGCATTTTTCAACTTTGAACCGATCTCAATAAGACCATCTTTTCAACATGAGAGGAGTATCTGGTGACCGTTGCCACAAAGATACTCTTCGCTTGTTAATTTTATTGATCAGTTAATTGTTGCCCTTTCTAACGCATCTGTAAAGCGGAGCGCATGGTCGAACACATGGTGTTCGCCCCAATTGCTGTCATCTGTTTCCGGTCTTCCGGCCAGGTCCCAAACGTGGTTGTAAACCCCGTTTGTCTGATCAGGAGTCAGGGATTCAAAACGGTCAATTACAGCTTTACGTACGGAGCGCGCAAGGAGATCGATGTCGGTAAACAAGTTGTCCTGGCCTGGGCTAGGATCAGAAGACGAGCTTGCAGCCATTGGCTCAGCAACTGCGGAACCGGTTAACTTTTGAGCTGCGAGATTGGCAATCTGCTGCTGCATATCCTGGCTTAGATGAGCATAAGCTTCTTGGATCTTTTCAACAGGCTGTTGGAAGGCAATGGCTTTGAAGATTGCGGCTAGGGGAGACTGAGGAATATACTCTCTTACCTCTTCAAGATAAGATGCTAATATTGAACCGGTGAAACCCAATTTTCCGAAATCTGGATCTAAAGCCAACATCAATGGGTTATCATGAAGTGCAATCGAACAAGAATCCCATATTTTCCCAAAAAACTCAGGGAGGAGGCATAATTGATTGTCATTAAGAAAAAGGTGGCTTAAAGCCTGAAGGTTGCTAAATGAATCCGGCAGATTGCGTAATTGGTTGCTTTCAAGAAAAAGATTGTTAAGAGCCTGAAGGCTGCCAAAAGAATCAGGAAGAAAGCTTAACCGGTTCTGATAAAGATAAAGTTCGTGTAAGACCTTTAAGGATCCAAAAGAATCAGGAAGGAAGCTTAATTGATTTTCGGAAAGGTCAAGGAATTTTAGAGCCTGAAGGTTGCCAAAAGAATCAGGAAGGAAGCTTAATTGGTTGTCGGAAAGATTAAGTTCCTCTAGAGCCTGAAGGTTGCCAAAAGAATCGGGAAGGTAGCTTAATTGATTACCGGAAAGACTAAGAGCTGTCAGTCCCGTAAACAGACCAATTTCAGGAGGAAGGACTTTTAACCCAAGTCCGATAAGGCTTAAACCTACCGGCCCAAATTGTGTAATTTGTTGGATCCGTGGCTGATTGACAGGATTATTTAGCCATTCGCGGATGGCTTGATGGCCGCTAGGCAAAGCCTCTTGCGCGAAGGCTCCTTGAGCTTGAAACTGGCTTAGCAAGCATGCATTCCATATGGTTTCCAGCGCATTATTTTCATAATGTTCTCGAAGCCGCTCCTGTAAAGCGCTCACCTGCAATTCAGTGACTTGCCGAGCCGCTGCAGGAACTTGAGCAGTTTCGAACTCGGGAGCGAGCTTTGCTGCAAATCGCTCAAACAGCTCGTTGACGTTATCGACAAGAGGTTTTCCGTTATTTAGGGACTCTTGCTCGATCTCTTGCATCATTTTAGGGATGTTCAGAGGACCAATAGGAGCTTTTAGTTTAAGATCATTCCATCCAAGCAATCTCAATTCTTTATCTTCTAAATCCGATTGGAGAAGAGAATGAAATAAGTTAAAGCTTTCAGTGGTTTGAAAGCCTGCTCGTGAAATAGGTGGAAAGGCTGCCATAAAATGTTCCTTTTATTGTTTATGATTAATTTTGAGTTGCTCTTTCTAGCGCATCTGTAAAGCGGAGCACATGATCGAACGCATGGTGTTCTCCCCACTGCGGATCCTCTAAATCGCTTTGGATCAAAGAATCAAATAAGGAAATGTTAGCGAAGGGTTGAAAGGCAAGGGGTGAAGCATTCAAGGTTAAATCGGGCATATTACGCTCTTTTTAAAATAATTAATTTATATATGAAGTTTTGATTTTATTAATTATAATAAGTTAAACACATTGTAACATAAAATTTTATTAGTTTAAATAAAAAAGTAGTAAAATTGGTTTTTTTGCGATTTACCTGTTGTCGGATTTTGCAAAGTAATAATTTTAAAATTTTCTTATTTGTATTTGATTTTCGATCTTAATTCAATGACAGTAGAAAAGTTGAATTATTTGTATCAATCAATATGTTTCGAATTAATCATGTAAGTTATTATATATCAATGAGGTGTGTCTTGTTTCATGATGATTTCTAAATTGAAATTTTTAAATATGTTTATTTAATTTTTTAAATATGATATAATTAATTTACTTAATATTAATTTGGTAAATTTATGTCTGCATCATATGAAGTTAGTTCTAAAGTCAAAGCTGATTGGGTTGAGTTAATTAACGATCAACTTGATAAATTATCAGTCCATAGCCCTGAAGAAGCTAAAACTGTTTCTGCCGCTTTAAGCTCACTGGTCAGTCTCTGGGGCGAATTTTTACAAGGCCACTCCGATCTTCGGGTTGCAGAGGCAGCTCAGAGAGTTTTAAGCCAAGTTCAAACTTCATTGCCGGAAGAACTATCAGCGCCTCTTAAGAAGAGGATCGAATCGATCCAGGAACTGTTAGCTGAGCCGGATCTGTATGTTCAAGTTCCAGATAATTTTTTGCAGTTTCAGAACACCGTCTTAGATCGGATACGTGGAAAGATCGAGGAGCTTGGCTCTATTGACGCAAGCACGATTTCACAAAGGGCAGAGGAAAGGGCAGCTCAAGCTGCCGCAAGAGACCAAGCTCAGGTGTTGATGCAGGGAAGAAGGATGCCGTCTCCGGTTGACGATGCAGCGACTTTGTCCGAGCATCAGGGACATTGGTCTTATCAGATTTATACATCGTTCAACGAATTGGCAGCATCGCAAGATCGTCCTCCATTTACCGAGGAAGAGGTCGATGACATGTTAAGGGCCTTGGGAGATCGGAGCGATGCCGACTTTCAAAGGATATTCGGCAAGCTTTGGGAGTTATATGCCTCCGATCCCGATCTCTTTGCAGATCGGACGCAGATTATCAACAATGCCGTCTTGAAGCTCAAGTTGTGGCCGGAAATTGTCAAAGGACTTCCCGATCAGGACCTTGGCCACATTAAGAGTTTAGATGAGATCAAGGCGTTTTTAGCCGATCCGAATTCAAAGCCGCTTTTAGCAAGCATCAAAAAGCTCGATCTTTCTTCGAAAGAACTATGGGTTGTCCCGAGAGAAATTGGATTGCTGACGGGGCTTGCCGAGCTGGAATTGTCTAACAATCAATTGGACCGCTTGCCTTCCGAAATCGGCAATCTAATGGGCTTAAAGCTTTTAAGCTTAGGTTATAATCGGATTACGATTCTTCCCGATTGCCTATTGGAGATGACCCGATTGACGACGTTGCATCTTGGCACCAACATGGTGGCTTCTTCGCCGCCGGGATTATATGAAAACGTTGCGCTCAACCTGATTTGGTCCCGCTTGCATGGCCAGCTTGAGGACGCCGATCCTGAATTGGATGCGCATGGGGTCAGAGCTTTTTTCAATGATCCTGAGAACGCATCGAAGCTCGAAGGGATCAAAGAGTTAGACCTCAATGGACTCAATCTTAAAATTCTTCCTCCCGAGATTGGAAAATTAAAGGGGCTGATCGAATTGAACCTGGACTGGAACGATTTAAAAGAGCTGCCGGATGAGTTAGGATTGCTGACGAAGTTGGAAAAAATGATCTTGAGCATTAATCATTTTGACTTGTTTCCGCCTGTCCTCACGCAGCTAAAGGCATTAAAATACCTGAGCTTGGACGGAAATCTTCCTGTAGGAAGAATTGTCAATAACAGTGTCGTGATGATGACCGTCATTCCTCCTGTGGTGAAGGAGACCATTGCATTGAATTGGATCTGGCCCAAAATCGCCGAACAGTTAGGTGTTGAAGTCGTTCTTCATCATGCGGATGAGATCAAGGCATATCTTAGCGATCCGCAAAACGAGCCTGTCTTGCGCAATGTTCGAAACCTTATCTTGACCGATTTGGACATTGAGGTGGTTCCGGAGTGTCTGACACATTTGACCGGATTGGAAATGCTGTTTTTAAAGCCGTTTATTCCGAGGAGTTTTTGGGATATCCCTATGCCTGTTCCCAGTTCTTTGGTAGCGAGCATGAGCTTTAACTGGATGTTCCGTATAGTTGGGGAAAAACTGGGATTGGATGCGATGCCTTTGGGGGCGGTCGCGATCAGGGAATATTTGGCAAATGAAGGGGTGCGAGCGCGCCTTTCAGAAGTTGCTGAGCTTGACCTTTCGAATTCTGGGATAAGGGTCCTACCGCAAGAGATCGGGTTGTTCACGGGGCTTGTCCTTTTGAACCTCGAAGGAAATTCGCTGGTGGAGCTGCCTGAGGAGATCGGCGAGCTTGCCCAACTCAAGCAGCTCAATGTTAGCCGAAATATGCTCCAAATTCTTCCAGCCAGCTTGAGAAATTTACAAGCGCTGGAGGTGTTGAATGCAGAGCGCAATCAGATCAAAACGGTGCATCAAAGCTTGGCGGATCTGGACAATTTGAAAGAGTTCCGCTTAGGCAGAAATCCCATGACGATCATCTTTGGAAGAATTGCTCAAAAGCTTAGCGGGGTTATTAAGATTTAAAGAGTTCGCTTAAGAATCGCTCGGCATTGGCAT
This sequence comes from Verrucomicrobiota bacterium, assembly GCA_018239665.1. GTDB lineage: Bacteria > Chlamydiota > Chlamydiia > Chlamydiales > Rhabdochlamydiaceae > Acherontichlamydia. The sequence goes on from JAFEGV010000026.1 coordinate 15,675, forward strand.
GGGCGATTTTTTGAAGTTGAGCTTCTTTCAAAGAGAGTTTCGTTGCCAGCAGATCGAGGATCGAGCTGTAGCATTCTGAATTGGCGTATTCTTTAAAGAATGCATCCTTTGTCTGATATTTGCTCAAAAGGTCGGGAAAGTCGGCATCGCAGAAGAAGTCTGCTCCGAATGCCAGCGAGTCTTGGGCGCCAAGGGATAGGGCGTATTCGACATGGCGGACGAGTGCGGACGGGTCGCTTTTATGGATAAAGGCCGCCAATAAGTTAATTCCCATGAGCCCTTTTCGACGGATCAATTCTTGCGCAAGCCAATCGGGCATATTGCGCGCTTCATTGGTGATTGCCCTGTAGTTGGAATGGCTGGCCAATACGGGAATTTTCAAGTTTTCCTGATCGAGATGGTTAAGGATCCCTTCCGCGAGGGGATCGGATGTGTGGCTGAAGTCGATCGCGATCTGTTTGCCTGCCATCCACTCGAGAAGCCGCTTCCCATCTTCTTTCAGTCCATTTTGCGATCCTACGCCACCTCCGAACCGGTTCTCTCCGTTCCACGTCATTCCGATGTAGAGGATATGCTTAAAGTCCTTATGGATCTGTTCAAGGCGCTCGAACGATTGTGCCAGGGGCTCAGACTCTTCGGAAAACCCGGAGGCATTTTCAAAAGCGGGAATGACCTGGACGGGAGCTAAAGGATTAGAAAATGTTTCGGGTGTATAGAGCGCGCAGTCCTGGATGTGGTGCGCAGTCAGTTTTTTTAGCAGCTTAAGCTGTTCAAGTCCTGCCCATGTGCTTCCCTTCTGGGTTAGCGTATAGATCGCAAGGGTCTGGAGCTTGACGCGCCCGTTTTTCAGTTGAGTCAAGGAACTGCGGCTGATCGGATCGTACGGAGTCCTTTCCTTGCCCATGCTCAGATAGGCGAGAAGGTCGCAATGCAGGTCGATGATTGGATATTCCAAAGTTTAGCTCCCTTATTGAATGTGGCGGAAGTCGAGCAGCTGTTCAAAATGGGCAAACACCTTTTGCAGCAAAGCGATCCGGTTTTCTTGCAGTTTTGGATCGTCGGCAAGAATTTTGACCGTGTCGAACAGCTTGGCAAGCGGCTGCTGGAGCTTTGCCAATAAGCGGAACGCTTGGACATAGTTCCGGTCGTTGATCGTCTCTTTCCACGTCTTATTGATCTCATCGAGAGTATGGACGAGCTCGATCTCCGCTTTTTCCGTGGCAAGCGCCGGGCTAAAGGGGGTCGATGTCGGCTTTTGCAGCTGTCCTTTTGCCCGCTTATAGACTTCGAAGAGTTTTGCAAACTCAATCCCTGATTTGCGGAATGAGTGGAGAGCTTCCGTCTTGCAAAACTGATCGTACGGGTCCCAGCAAAGGGTCTGCAGCGAGGCTTCGATCTCATCTTTTTTAAAGCCGAAATCTTCAAAGACGCCCTTGGTCCGCGCTGTGATGAAGGTAAGGATCTCTCCGACGAGAGTATTTTTTTCGCCTGTGCTGTGCTCGAGCTTGGGGAAAAACTTGCAGCACTCTTCGAGGATCTTCTTCAGGTTGACACTTCGCTTATGGGCGATGAGCGTCTTAACGATGCCGATCGCCTGGCGGCGGAGGGCATAGGGGTCGCTCGACGATGTGGGCTTAAGTCCGATGCTGTAGCACCCGATCAGGTTATCGAGCTTGTCGGCGATGCTCAAGACGATGCCTGTCGGCGTTTGGGCGATGGGAGCGCTCTCTGAGCGGGGCATCCAGTGCTCTTCAATGGCCAGCGCGACTTCCTTGTCCTCTTTTTGGGCAAGCGCGTAGTATTTGCCGATCGTCCCTTGAAGTTCGGGGAATTCGCCGACGAGGGCTGAAGCGAGGTCTGATTTGCAGAGGACTGCTGCGCGCATCACTTTGTTCTGGTCTGCGATTTCGAGGTTTTGGTTAACGACGTGGGCGATCGCTGTCACGCGAGTGACTTTGTCGAGCATCGAGCCGAGCTCTTTCTGGTAGGTCATCTCCTGGAGCTTCTCGTTGAACTTTTCCAGAGGGAACTGAAGGTCTTGCTCATAGAGGAAGACGCCGTCGGAGAGGCGCGCGGAGAGAACTTTTTGGTTCCCTTTGCGGATCAGATCGTTTGGCGTGTTGTCCGCCGTGATGATGAAGAAGTTCTTCAAGCTGCCGTCTTTGTCTGAGATCGGAAAGTACTTTTGGTGCTCCACCATCTCCGAGATCAAGACTTCTTTGGGCGCTCTGAGATAGAGGGGATCAAAGGTGGCATGGGTCAGCTTGGGCCACTCGCAGAGGTGGAGGACTTGAGGAAGGACCTTATTCTCTTCGAGGATTTTCCCTTTTAACCTTTTTTCGAGGGTCCTGAGCTGGGTGACGATCGATTTTTTCCGCTGTTCGATATCGGCAAGGACGTAGTGCTTCTTTAAAGCGGCAACGTAGTCTTTGGGAGCTTTTAGAGGAAACTCTTTAGGCTTCAATTGGGCGTGGCCTCGCGACATCCGGTTGGAGACGATGTCTCCGACTTGGAAGGGGACCACTTTTTCGCCGAACAGGGCAACGATCCAATGGAGGGGGCGCGCGTAGCTGATGTCGAGATCGCCCCAGCGCATTTTCTTGGGGAAGTCGAGGTTGACGATCAAGTTGGGCAGGGTTTCTGCAAGAAGATTGAACGTGGGCTCTCCTTTTTCCTCGATGGTCGCAAACAGGTACTCGACCTCTTTGATGATGCCGATCTTAAGCTCTTTGACCTTGCCTTTGCGGATATCGGAAAGGGATACGGAGTCTTTCTTAATGGCTTTTAAGAAGCCTGCGCCTTGAGGCGTTGGCTTGCCATCGGGAAGGAACGCGGCTGCGATCGCAGGCCCTTTTCTTTCGATCAGCTTGGACTCTGTTCCTTCCACAAGCCCTTTGACGAGGATGGCAAGGCGCTGCGGAGTGCCGAAAGCTTGAATGGCTTGAAAGCTCAGGGAGTTCTCTTCGAGAAAGCGGCGGATGGCTTTTTCCAGGTTGGCGCAGCCGATTGGGACAAAGGTGGCAGGAAGCTGTTCAGAACCGATCTCGAGGAGGAAGTCGTGCCGTTTTTTTGGATCGAACTTGACGACCGTTTTTAACGCGAGAGGCTTGCGGGCAGGTTTTTTCTTTTCGAGGGCAAGCAGCGGGAATTTCATCTTCTCGCGAGTCGAGACGTATTCCATAGCGACAAGACGGGCAAGCTCCCGGATCCGGGTAATGTAGCCTGTTCTTTCGGTCACGGAAATGACGCCCCTTGCATCCAGAATGTTGAACGCGTGGGAGGCCTTCATTACAAAGTCATAGGCCGGCAGGGGAAGGTGACGGGAGATGAGGGTCTTTGCCTCGGTTTCAAAGTCTTCAAAATGCTTGAACCACATCTTTGTCGAAGCTTCCGTGAAGTTGTAGGAGCTCCACTCGACTTCGCTCCTGTGGATGATGTCGCGGAAGGTGAGGGTGTCGTTCCATTTGACATCAAAGATGCTGTCTTTGTTCTGGATGAACATCGCAAGCCGCTCCAGGCCGTAGGTCAACTCTGCGCTGACCGGCTTCAAAGGCATGCTTCCGATCGATTGGAAGTAGGTGAACTGCGTGACTTCCATCCCGTCGCACCAGACCTCCCATCCAAGGCCCCATGCTCCAAGCGTAGGAGATTCCCAGTCGTCGTGGACGAAGCGGATGTCGTGTTTTTTCAGGTCGAAGTCGAGCGCTTTCAATGAGTCCAAGTACACTTGCTGGATGTCAGGAGGAGAGGGTTTCATGATCACTTGGTACTGGTGGAACAACTGGACCCGGTTGGGGTTTTCTCCAAAGCGGGCGTCCTTAGGGCGGCGCGACGGTTCGACGTAGGCTGTACGGTAAGGCTCAGGTCCTAGGCACCGCAAAAAAGTCGCCGGATTGAATGTCCCAGCTCCCACTTCGAGATCATGGCCTTGATGGATAATGCATTGCTTTTCTTCCCAAAACTGGGTGAGGCGGCTGATGATTTCTTGAAATGTAAGCATAGGTCTCTTAGGGGGTAAGTTAGATTTAAGAATAGAGTCTATCCCGAGAGCATATTTTTCACAACTTGAAGTGAGGGGCGCCAGCTCTATAGAGGTATTGCAAGTATTTGGAGAGGAGGAGTACTTTAGAGGAAAGACGCAGAGGCGGACCGATGCAAAGCGCACATGACGCAAAACCTTATTTTACAGTGATCGTTCCCGTGACCGACCAAACGGCCTATTTACTGCCGTTTACCCTCGACAGCATCGTGGAGCAAGTTTTTGACGCCTTTGAGATCATCATCATCGACGGCCAGTCCAAGGCGCACACTCACGATGTGTTCCAGGCCTATCGGAACCGGATCACGAGGGTCTACTCGGCGCTCGACAAGAATTTATTTGCGATGATGAACAAAGGGATCTCGCTGGCAAAAGGGGAGTATGTCCATATCCTGATCCCCGGAGAATTTTACATCTCCCGGCATGCCTTTACGTTTGTGAAGCAGTTCATCGACTCTCAAGCTGATCCCGATTTGCTGTATACGGCCTACCTTGCGCGCCACCAATATTCTCCTCCTCAAATTATTTTAAAACAGATTGAAGAAGAGGATTTAAAGGGGGGCAAAGTCCCGATGAGCTTGCAGGCGTATTGGTTCAAGAGGGCGAGCTTGCGCTCGCTCGGGCCCTTCAACTGCCGTTATCGGCAGCAAGCGGGCTTTGATCTGATCTGCCGTTTTTATCGCGCATCGATCATGAGAAAGTGTTTCATGCGCAGAGTGTTGACCGATTTTGAATACCGTCTGCCTCCTCCACGGCAAATCATCTCCCATCTGGTCGAAACGCTGATGATCATTTTCATCCATTTCGGCTGGAGCAAGGCGGTGCTCTGGTGGATGGCGCAAAACCACTTGCGATTCTTGCGCTGGTGGATAAAAAGCATCAAAGCCGCCCTCTGGAAAAGATCGGAAGCTCACAGCTAAAAAAACAAAAAGCCGGGAAGGACCTTCCCGGCTGTAGACATAAAATCTGGATCTCAAGGATCTATTTTTTCATGAGTTTTGTCATCGCATAACCGGCCAAGAACCAGGCGACGATCTGCTCAACAAAGCTAAACAGGGTTATGCAGAGCGGAAATCCAGCCCAGTTGAAATAGGTGAAGTCGCTGCTGATCGCAATGATGACACCGACTACTGTGATGAAGCCCACTTTTTGACCGAAGGCGAGCCCTTTTGTCTTGAGCAGCAACCAGGTGATCAGACCGGCGATCACGATCTGTCCGATTAAAGAAAGGGCCATTGTCATTCCGAGACAATGTTTGTTATGGTATTTAACCGTCCCGTAAAAATAAGGAGAATCAGACTTCTCAGAAGGACGGATCACGTAAACGCCGTCTGCTGGGGCATTTTCCTTAAGGACGTCCGATACAGCATTTTCATTTTGGAAGTGCATCGGCTTCATCATCGGAACCGCCCGCCATGCGAAACAATTCACAATAAAGACAATGATACCGCCAACGATTGCACACTTTATTATCGTTTTCTTCATTCTGCCCCTCCGCTAATAAGCTTAAATGTTGTTGTTTAATTTTAACCTCCATCATTTTTTTAAATTAAATCAAGTAATTTTAATTTCAGGGAGTGCAAATTAATTATTCAACGGCTGCATTAATCCGCTTGTGAGCAAGATAGAAAGAGGATTGGAAAATTTTGTTTCTAAAGGATTTAGGCTAGAGGTGGGTAGGGGCTGGTAAAAAAAATGGGACAGGTTTCCCTGTCCCAGCGTTTTGGAGGAAAAAGCAAAACTTTCTAATTGTTAAGTTCTAATCCATTCGTTGTCTGCAAAATGATCGATTGCAGGTTTTGCGAAGGACTGGATCGGATCAAACCATTTATGGAAAACATTGTCCCTTTTGATCTCGTCTTCACTGAAATTATCGATGAGGGAGACAAAGTTGCCCATGGCGTAGAAAGAGGTCATCAACGCATTTTCCAGTGTGGGGGCGCCATAATCAGACTTCCAGTCATCAGCCCATTGTTGAGGGAGGCATAGCCAGATGCCGCCGACGCTCAAGAAAATAAAGGAACGGAAAACGGACTCGACTGTTCCGGCAACGCCTAAAAGGAGGAACCCCGCCTCTGCTGCGACGCAGGTCAGCGTAGAGCTTTCATTTGCTGCTTGAGCCTGGCTGACGGCCTCGTTGCGCCAATTTTGTAACAAATCGGTGGCGTGACCAGTTAAACTTTGTAAAGGATTAGTTGCCATTTTATTGCTCCGTAATTTAGTGTAATTGCGTATATTGTATTATGTTCTCTGTTTATTTGTCTAATTAATAAGATCTTAAAATTAATTGTGAGAGCCTGATGTCTATCTAAATCTTTGTTTTAGATAGAATATGTTCTGCAGAGAACTCAAAGGAGAGGAAAAAATTTAAGTTTGAACCGACCTTGGTAATGTTTTTTGTCGGTTTTCCGTTTCATCATCATCAAAAAGAGTTTGCATCGATTTGGGGCGATAGCTTAAAATAGATCCCAAAAATAATGAACTTTTCACTTTGCGTGCCATTGTGAACAAAGATTTATTAAAGAGGTTTCTTTATGTCCCATCTGCAAGCAATCCATAAACTTACCCAATCAGGCGCCGTTGCTCCATTTCTTCCACAAGTGCGCTTGCATGTCATTCCTTCCGCTCTTGCCTTGTTGCCGCAAATCGGGGCAAACTTATTGAGAAAGGCCGAGCTGAAAGTTTGCGAAACAGCTAACAGAAACACACGTGAAACTCTCGAAGCGCACAACGAAGGACATCGTCAAGAAGCCCTTCGCAGAGCAAAATGCCAACAGAGCTATCATCGAACTGTCATCACGACAAAGATTTCTTAAATGAGCATCCATGCCCATGAACTCCTACTAGACCAGTGGGCCGAATGGCTTGTTGCGAATGGTGAAAAACCTTTCCGCGCAAAGCAGATTTTAAACTGGGCTTACGAGCGTTTGAAAACAGATTGGGAAGAAATGACCGATCTGAACAAGGCGCTCCGTCAAAAGCTAGATTCCGCATTTCATTGGAAAAGCCTTACCCAAGTCTCCGTTCAGCATTCCAATGATGGAGAGACGATCAAGTTCCTATGGGAACTTGCCGATCATCAGTTGGTCGAATCGGTGTTAATTTGTTCGGGCGACAGGCGTACGGTCTGCGTCTCGTCCCAAGTGGGATGCCCTGCGCGCTGCGCATTTTGCGCTTCGGGAAAAGAGGGGCTCATCCGCAATTTGACCGCCGGAGAGATTTTCGAGCAGGTCTTTGCGATCCACCAGTATTTGCAAGAGAAGGGGGAAAGGGTCTCCCATGTTGTTTTTATGGGAATGGGCGAGCCGTTTGAAAACTATGACAATGTCATCAAAGCGATCCAATTCTTAAATGATCCACTCAGGTTGAATATTTCCCAGAGAAGGATCACGGTCTCCACTGTCGGCGTCGTCCAGGGAATCCGCCGTTTTATGCAGGAAGAGCTCAAAGTCAATTTGGTCCTTTCCCTGCATGCTCCCAACCAGCATATCCGTAAAAAAATCATTCCGTATGCCCGCCGTTATGAGCTCGAAGAGGTCATGGGCGCGATGCTCGATTATGCAAGGACCACCCATCGGGACATCACCTATGAGTACACTCTGATCTCGGGAATTAACGATCGCCCCGAACATGCGGAAGAGCTTGCGAAATTGGTCCAACGGCAGCCTTGCACCGTCAACCTCATTCCCTATAACCCGGTTCCAGGACTTCACCTTAACCGCCCTGAAAAGGAAGCGATTGAAACGTTCCGCGAAATATTAGAAAAGCATCGGATCGTTACAACCTGGCGGTACACTAAGGGAAAAGATATTGCAGCAGCCTGCGGCCAGCTTGCCCTCCAGAAAAAAACAGAAAAAAATCCCCTGTCTTTGGTCCAAAATTAAGTAAGAAGTGGAAGAAAAATAGGCAAAAAAAGTATATATCCCTAGAAATGAACTGATGGGTTAATTTTGAGTATTCCAATAGCTCTTACACTTTCTCGTATTTTGCTCGGCCCCATCTTTATTGTGGTCTATATGTACTACCAAGAAATGGGGATCACCCTTTTTTGGCTTCCCTACCTACTCATCGCGCTCGCCGTTCTTTCCGAGCTGTCCGATCTGTTCGACGGCTTCATTGCCCGCCGGCAAAAAAAAGTGACCGATCTCGGAAAGCTCCTCGATCCGATGGCAGACAGCATTTTCCGGCTTTCGATTCTGCTCTCCTTCACACAGGGAGCCATCCAGCTTCCCATCCTGCTTGTCGCAGTCTTCTTTTATCGGGACACGATCATCAGCACGTTGCGCACCCTCTGCGCATTAAAAGGGTTTGCGTTGGCAGCCCGCGCATCGGGAAAGATCAAAGCGGTGATCCAAGCGGTCATTGGCTTTTTCATCTTGATTTTGATGATCCCCTACTCTCTTGGATGCTTAGATATAAGCTTCTTGCAGACGATCAGCTTCTATGCTGTGCTAGTGAGCGCTGTCTATACCGTCTATTCCGGCGCAGAGTATATCTATGCCTATCGGAAGGACATTAAGAAAGCTTTAGGGATTTCTTAGAAATAACCTCTTTGGCAGCTGTTTTTTCTACGACAGCAGGCATCTTTAGCTGTTCATAGATGTCCACATACTTCAGGCCTGCCTGCTTCCATGTGAAGTCGATCTTCATTCCGTTGCGCATCAGCTGATGCCAACGCTTCGGATCATGTTTAAAGCAATCCAATGCCCGGTCCAGCGCCCAGCAAACGCCTTGTTCATCGGGGTAGTCAAAGGTGAAGCCGTTCCGCTCTTCGACGGGCATGTTGGACGTTTCGATGTCAAATACGGTATCGGCAAGACCTCCCGTCGTTCTAACGACAGGGACAGTCCCGTAACGCAACGCGATCATCTGGGTCAGACCGCAAGGCTCGAACAAAGAGGGGATGATGAACATGTCGGCGGCGGCGAAGATCAAATGGGCGAGCGCTTCGTCCTTGTCCATGAGAATGGCCACCCGCTTGTCATGCTTGTATGTTGTTTGCAGCAGTTCGAACTCCTTATGGATCTCCGGAATGGGTGAGGAGCCCAAGAGGATAAATTGCCCTCCTTTTTCCAACGTCCGTTTGAGGGCGGCCTTGATGAGCTCGGGCCCTTTCTGAGGGACAAGGCGCGTGACGGAAGCAACGACCGGCTTGTCGGAATCTTCGAGCTGAAGATGGGTGCGCAAGTGGCGGCGGTTCTCTTTTTTCCCTGCTAATACCTGTGCCAATTTTTCAGCAGTGTTCACTTGATGGGTTTCATATTTTTTCACGAGGTAGTGGTCGCTTTGGGGATTCCAAAAGACCTCGTCGATCCCATTGAGGATCCCGGAAAGCTTTGCCTTGTGCTCTTTTAGCGTTTCTTCCAGGGCAAAGCCCCCTTCCTGTGTCTGGATCTCTTTTTCGTAGTTGGGGGAAACCGTCGTGATCTTGTCTGAATAGACAATCCCGCCTTTTAAAAGATTGACAAGAGTGAGATGGTGCGGATCCTTCATTTTTTCAGAGGACAGGTAGCTTTCACCTCTGAGCCCGACCCGAGAAAGCTGCGAAGGAGGACATCGTCCCTGGTGCTCCAGATTGTGGATGGTCAGGACTGTTCCTCCTGTCCGGTATCCCAATGCCATGTACATCTCTTTATAAAGGACGGGGATCAAAGCGGTAGGCCAGTCATGCGTATGCAGGACATCGGGCTGTTTTCCGGCCTTGAAGAGATATTCCATAGCAGTCCGCGAGAAGTAGGAAAACCGGTTGATGTCGTCGGGGCATCCATAGATCATGCCGCGGCTGAAGAAATAATCGGGATGGTGAGGCTCGATCAGGTTGACCTTGAGGCCGTCGACTTGCGCGCTCCAGATCGTATTGTTGAACCGGTAAGGCCCGTCAAACGACCACAGCTCGCGCATTTCCACTTTTAGATTTTGGACTTGGGAAAAATCGATGCAGTCGAACTTGGGAAGGATGATCTCGACTTGGTGGCCAAGCTTGCACAGCTCCTTAGAAAGCCCGTAAATGACGTCGCCTAAGCCCCCGGCTTTTGCAATCGGAGCAAGTTCTGTCGCTATATGAACGATATGCATTGGCATCCTAAAGATTTTATTTCTCTGTTTAAATGGGATAGGATATTTTGTTCTATCAGAAAAAAAAGGTGGCCATGCCCTTTCCCATTGTGATCTCATTTTATACGAAAGATACTTTCTACCAGCTTGAGGTCCAGAATTTGATCGCCTCGTGCGAAAAGTTTGGAATCACCTCTCATATCGAGCCAATTGCCTCGTTCGGAAGCTGGGAGGTTAACTGCGCCTACAAGCCATTTTTCATTCATCGGAAGCTTCAAGAGCTGAAGCAGCCTGTCCTTTGGGTCGATGCCGACGCAGTCTTTAAGAAAAAACCGGAAGAGCTCCCTGTCTTCGCAAAAGACTTTGCCGTCAGGATCAATTCCGACATTCCCATCGACCATCCTTCCCGCATCATATCCGGAACGATCTATGCCAATTACACTCCTGGGGCCGATGCTTTGCTGCGGCTATGGGCAAAGCTCTGCCAAGAGGAGATCAACCGCTTGGGAAGAAAAGAAGAGTTTTGGGACCAGATCTCCCTGCGCGATGCCTTATATTCCAAAGATAATCCGGCGGAATTCGATACGATGCCGCTTACCTACACGAAGATCGCCGACCACCGAGGAGACCTCCTGTTAACGGAGGACCCTGTCATTGAGCATTACCAAGCTTCCCGCCGGTATAAAAAATTCATTTAAGAACGTATAAGGAGCTGCAATGAGATCAACGAATTCATCAATTATTTCATCTTGTCTTTTTGTTCTCATGTGCTCAGCAGGATATGCAGTGCAAACGATTGACGGCTCGGGCGGCCCGATCACCGTTGAACTGAACTCGGCCGGAGAGAGTGGGGGCGTTAGCTTTATCAACCAAGCAGCGGGTGAGTGCACCCTTTCGGTTTCACAGGGGACTACGATCAATAGCGATAATAACGCTGTCGGAATTTCAACCGATACTAATTTATTAGGCAATGTCAACTTCAACCAAGCAGCTGCCTCCGTCAATGTGAATGGGAAAGTGGGAGATTCATCATTTTATCTCGATAATATTCAAATTGGAGATGGAAATGTGAATTTCTCCGACAGGGTGTTTTGTAAAACCCTGACTTTTTCCGGCGGAGCAAAAGCAATTTTTAATCGCGATCTTTTTCTGGGAAGCGATGGCGCTGCATTTAACGCTTTCGGAATTCTTATATTGAAAGATAATGCTGTGGCCACCGGGGCAATAGGCAGCAGTACGGCTACCGGTCAATTGCATCTCGGAATAGATTCCACTGTCAATGGTAATGTAGCTGTTCAAACGATCGCGTTTGTAGCGAGTAAAAATCCCGATCTTAAAGCTGGGATAATCAATGGCAATATGACTGCGGCCTTCATAGACGCAGGTAATGGCGGTATCAATGTTAACGGCGATGTTACCCTTGCCGGCGCCCGTATCAGTGTGAACAATGGCATTGCAATTGTGCCGTTAATCGTTTATGGCAACGCGACTTATACTAGCCCAATTTATGTGGATTGGAAATTTCCCCTCGAACAAGCTCCTCGAGGGCCGACCAACGGTCAGGCCGTTTTTGCCAACAGCGGGACAAGCGGAGCTGATATCATTGTTACGTCCAATGATTGGAGAGTCTATTTTTCTGGTCAAAATACCAATGGCATCATTACGGTCACAGGCTACCTCACTTCTCCTCCTGCTAATCCTTCCTTTGCTACGAGATGGTGGATAGACGACATTCCCTATTTCAAAGATCCGCTCTACAAATTGCTAACAGTTGCCTATGCACATCCAGGTTCCGATCTGGACTTTATTGAAGGGCAGCTTGGAAGCCCGACCTATCAAGGATATATCGATTACTTATACCAATTGTATCCAGCTCCGGCGCTTGTTGGTGTCGCGCGGGAAAGTTTTAACACGACCAAGCAGTTTCAGAGGATTTACTTGGAGCATTTGCAGCGCGACCGCTCCATATGCGCGCGCCAAAAATTATGCGGACCCAAAGATGAGTGCGTCGATCAGTGCAAGGGATTGAAAGTCTGGACCGACGGATTCAAGTACTATGGTAAACGGGACAATCAGCGTTCCGGAAAAGGGTATCAGGCCAACACATCGGGAGCTACCGTTGGCGTAGAGCAGCCCATCAACGAGTTTTATCGTTGCGGCGGAGGTTTGGGATACGCTTATTCGAACATCAGAAAAGCAAGGCTTAACGAAGAGACTCTGCCTAATCACACCCACGTCCATCAGTATGAAGGGACGTTTTATAGCACGTTTGACAAAGCCCATTGGTTTACCGATATGGGCCTGTCGTTTGCTTGGAACCATTATGAAGGCAAAAGGCACATCAATTTTCATTCGATCGATCGAACCGCTCGTTCAGAATACAATGGGACCGAGTACTCCGCATTCATCGATACCGGATATCAGTTTTGCTCCAATCGATTTGAGATTACCCCGATCGCAAGC
>JAFEGV010000027.1 GCA_018239665.1 Verrucomicrobiota bacterium
TTCTCCAGCAATTTGGCGCAGATCGCATTGACATGGTTGGTCATTTGATTTCCGCTAAACGAAGCGTCGTCAAATAATACGATCTCCTTGGGACATTTCCCGGAAGCGGTTTGGTCTAAGTATGCGACAAAGTCGCTCGCATGCTCATGTCCAAGAGATTGGTATGTAGAGTTAAATCTATGATGCCCTTTTGCTACTTCTGCAACCCACTGATTGCTTTTGTGCTCTGAAGTAAGCACGACAGCTCTCTTGTCTAGTCCTTTCGGCAGAGTGTGCATAGACCTTCCCAAGGCTTGGGAAAATTCAGGAAACGATATTCTTCGGATGCAGCCGGAAACGGATGAAACCACCTGTTGAGCGACCCTGTCTGGGCAATTTCGAGCAGCCCAATCATGCAGTTTCGCTTCATTAAAGTCGTAGACCTTTGCTTTCTCAGGCGTCGCCAAGCTAGTTCTCATATGAACTGCCGAAATAGGTCTTTGCATAACTGAACAAGCCGCCATAGTCTCCTTTTTTATTAAAAAAGTTGTTGTTCTAGAGCTAATTATATCAATTTATTCATTAAAATTCAAATTTAATTTATCTTTGTTTTGAGACTTAATTACAAGTCTAAATGGGAAGTTTGTGTGGCAAAAAGAAGAGGTATTTCTATTTAAGGTGTTAATATGCAGATGTTTAATGCTTATAGATCTTATTCTTATATAATAAGGAGAAAGCGATAAGGCTGCAAATGCCGGTAAATAAGAATAGAAAGCGGTCCCCAAACCCCGCAATGATCCCCCCGAGCGATGGGCCGGCCATGGCAGCAATCGAGCTCATCGACTGGTTGATCCCCAGGATCGATCCTTGCATATCCGACGAAGCCTTAATGGAAACCGTCGCTATCCCATTGGTCCAGCAAAGAGAAGCGAAAATGGCCGCAGGGTAGAAGATGCTGAAAAAGAGGTGGGAGTTCGAAGCGACGCACAAGATGAACAAGCAAATTGTTAGGAGGAGTAAACAGACAAGAAGGGTCTTTGCGGGATAAACGCGTTTTGATAAATAACGATTGATCCATAAATTGGCAATGGTCCAGGTCAATCCCACGCCCATTAAGCTAACAGTGATCTGGTTCGAAGAAAACTGAAAGATCTTAATAAGGGACGTGGGGAAGAATTGCATGGAAGTGACCCATGCCAGCATAAAGAAGAAGTTGATCAAGTAGAGGATGCGTAAATAAGGGGAGCGCAGAGCTACGCTTAAGTTTTGGATGCCTCGAAAGGGATTTAGCCCCGATGAGATGCGGGTTGGGTGGGTTTCTCGAAATAGGATGATCATCAGCGCAAAGTTGATATAGGAAAGGGTAGCTGTTATCCAAAAAGGGAGGCTCGGATTAAAATGGGAACTATATTGCGGATTGGATAAAATTCCTCCAAATAGAATGGCAAGGATAAAGCTCATTCCTCCGATTGCGGCAATGAGACCGAAATTTTTTGTGCGGGCGTGCTGGTCGGGGCTCATATCGGCAATCGATGCAAGGCAAAGGGTTAGGTTGCCGGCGAAAAGGCCTGTCAGGAACCGGCTTATAAACAGCAAAGGAAAAGCATTTTCTAGAATGGAAAAAGCGGTCATTGTGTAACCGATGGCAGTTCCTAAGATTGTGATATAGAAAGCTTTCTTCCTTCCAAATCGGTCCGAGAATTGTCCGATGAGAGGAGCCCCGAAGAACTGCGCCAGAGGAAAGGATCCGATGAGAAGGCCGAGAAGGATAGTCCGCTCCACGTATGTGGCGGAAGCTTCAAGTATAGGATGTCGAGGATTGAGCAATAAGGGCGTAAAGATCGGATAGATAATGGCCAAGCCGAAGTTGTCGAGAAAGTAAGTGATGAAGACCGGCAGTAAAGAGCGGCGGTGAGTGCGTAAAGAGTGCTCCATGTGCCCTAATTCCCCCGGTATATATACAAACATCGGCCGTATACTTGTTTATATACCGCTGTCAGATCAAACGCACAAGCATTTTGGTTTTTGTCGATACCTCGCATCGTAAAACAGATATTAAAGGATCAGAGATGTTGTCTTTTTCAGAAATGCATGCCTTGTGCAGAGAAGCGGGCCCTATTCTTGCAGGAGCTCGCCTGTTGGGCGTTCGCGAGCTCGGGCCCAAAAAATGGGCCTTCCTATTTGATATAGAAGGAAAACAAAAAGCTCTTTTAATCTGTGCGCAAGCCCCCTTCGGAAGATTTCATCTCCTTTCAGGGTCTGGTTCAGGAAAACAAACTGGATTTACCCAAGCTCTAGAACAGAGGCTGCAGGGAAGTTCATTTGAAAAAATCGAAATGCTCAATGAAGATCGGATCATAGCAATAACGCTGGAAAAGAAAGGGGCCAAATTCCTCCTGATTGCCGAGCTTTGCTTTAAACATCCCAAAATTGTCCTCGTCTCTTCTTCTCAGGAGATCCTTGAAAGCTGGGAACCGCTTGCTGACAAACAGTATCGGTTGCCGGCAATTGTCAAAAAGCAGTCCCTTGAATCGGTTGCAATTGATTCCTTATCGGTTGAAAAGCGGTATCAAGAGCTTGAGCAAAAGGCTCGTTATGAAGAAAAAGCGCGTTGGTTAGCAGGCCAACTCGAGAAGAAGAAAAAAAAAGCTGAGCAGCGGCTTAAGCTTCACCTTGTTGAAAAGGAGGAGGCTGAGCGATGGCGGGAGCCGGCCCATCTCGGAGAGCTTCTCCAGAGCAATTTTTATCTTCTCAAACGCGGAATGAGCTCAATTATTGTCGAGGATTGGGAGAAAGAAGGAGAGAAAAGGAAAATTCCGTTAGACCCTGCTTTAGAGCCTCAAGAGATGGTGAAGAAGTTTTTTAAACAGTCCCGCAAGCTGCGAAAAAAAACAGAGATTGTCGATATTCTGATTCAAAAAGTGCAAGCGGAGATCATGGCATTAAGCGGTTTTCTATCCCGTCTTAAAGATGCTTCTTCAGAGGAGAAGCTCGATGCATTGGCCTCCGAGGCACGCCTTATCGAGCAGAAGCCGAAAGAAAAACAAAAAAAAGAAGAGAAGAGACATCCCTACCGGGAATTTGTTACCGAAGCCGGGATTCACATTTTTGTAGGGCGCAGCGATGAGGACAACGACCGTTTAAGTTTTACTTTTGCTCATGGCAATGATCGATGGTTCCATGCAGAGAACACTCCCGGGTCCCATGTCGTTTTAAAAGTGCCTAAAGACGGAGCAGTCGATGATGAATCGCTCCAAGACGCCCTGCAGCTTGCTTTGCATTTCAGCAAAGCTCGAGAGCGCGGCGATGATGAGGTGCTGATGACCGAGTGCAAGTTTTTATCAAAAAGGAAGGGGAGCAAGGCAGGACAGGTCAATGTGAGCAAGCATAAAACGGTCAGGGTCCGGCTTGATCCTAAGCGTATCCAGCGGCTTCTTGGAAAGTTAGCAGGTTAGAGGAAATTGCAAAACTCGATTCGGGCCCGAACCTGCGCCTTCTTTGCCGGATCCGGTTTTGCATTCCCTTGTTAGCCAGCTCGTTTAGGCAGGCTTGGAGTTTGTTCTTCCCGAAAGCGATAGCCAATGCCGCGAACTGTTTCAATGTAGTCGAAATTGGGCCCAAGTTTTTTTCGCAGTGAAGCAATATGCACGTCGATATTCCTGTCTACGATGAAGGAATCATCATTATGAATATCGTCAAGAAGCTGGTTGCGCGTAAGGACTTTGCCTCGATAGCTAAGCAATCTGCGCAAGATCCCGAATTCAGAAAGGGTGAGCGTAATGATCTTTTCTCCCCTTCTTAATAAATAACGGTCCACTTCTAAAGTAAACTCTCCAAATGTGATGACTTTAGGCGTTTTTTCAGGTTCCTTGCTGCGGCGCAGAACGGCCTTGATGCGCGAAAATAGGACTTTAGGAGAAAAGGGTTTGGCTATGTAGTCATCGGCGCCGAGCTCAAGCCCTAAAACAACGTCCAATTCTTCCCCTTTTGCAGTGATGATGATGACAGGGATGCTGCGCAATTCGGGGTTGCTCTTCATTTTGCGGCAGACGTCAAACCCATTTTGACCTGGGAGCATAATGTCGAGGATCACTAAATCCGGCTTTTCTCTTTCAATGGCGCGGTAGCCATTAATTCCATCAACTTCAACATGGAGCTTGTAACCAGAAACCTCAGCTTGGAGTTTGATCAGGGCGGCAATATCTTCTTCGTCTTCGATTAGCAGGATTCTTTTCTTATGGCTCATGGTCGTGCCTTGGTGGTGTGTTCCCAACTACCCTATTCAAACACGATTTTCAAATTATTTTCACTGAAATTTTACAAAACAAGAACTGAAATCTCCATAAGAGCCTGCATTGAGACCGTTGCATAATTGATCGTTCGAAAAAAAACATTCATTTTGCGATCTTTCAATTTTCACTCGCCCCCTATGGGGCGTCCCGCATATGCGGGCTCGCTCAAAATCGAAATCTCATCAAAATGCCCTGTTTATTTCTTGATCGCTGAATTATGCAGCGGTCTCATATTGTCAATATCCATAAGCCCATTGGAGCCAGAAAGTATTGTTGCGGGTAGATGAATCGTTACCGTGGTTGAGATCATAGGAGGCTTTGACGAGCATCTTGTTGTCGATGTAATAATCGATGCCGAAGCTCCATTGGCCGCACTTGCGTTTATGGATATCCGAATCGACATTGCCATAGCGTGCAATCAGCTCAAAGTTTTCCAAAATGGCTGTGTGGGTAAGGCCCATGTCCAAGCATCCCTGAGCCCAAACGCCCCGTTCAAAAATTTCATCGGAAAAAATGTCCGCTTTGGGGTTGATCACAGCGTCTCGCTTCGTCCACATATACTCTCCAAGAAAGCGGAAATATTGCCAAAACCGCCAATCCCATTCAAAGACAAGGGCATTATAATAGAGATCTTTCTTGCTCGAAACGTGGCCGCCATGGTGATTGTTGTTCCATTGGCCGCGCATCCCGGAGATCCCAATTTCACGGAATGGCCAAGGCCGGAAGCTCACCCGCCCTCCAAACGCTTTATTGTTGTTGTTGTCGTTGTAATTTGTGCCAAAGTGAATATTGCCATCTTTTTCATCAGGCCCGTTGCCTACCCAAAAGTCGTAGGTCAGAACCATGGCAGGCTTGCTGGGGCTGTGGCAGCGCGTAAGAGGAACGGCTCCGCGGACATCGACACCAAGATCCGCTGGAGGCATAATAGGTCCTCCAGGAAGGGAATAGGGCAGTGGGGCGTTCGGCAGATAGTTGATCCAGGATTGGATCATTTTTTCTCTCCAGAAGCCTAAAGGGAGAATAAATTTTCCTGCCCTGAGGGTCAAGTAGTCGTTCATGACGTAGTTAATCGTCGTGAAGTCCAGATCAATGTGAGTGTCGTCATTGACCAGCTGGAAAGCTAGTTTCATTGTATACAGAAAACGGTCCTTGTAGCGCCAGAAGAAGACGGGAGTTGTTAAAGCGAGAAAGGTAGTGTTGTTGTGCTCTTGCGCTTGAAATGTTGCAGACGCGGCTCCCTTGATTAAAAAGTTTGATGCCGGTGGTTTGGGAGGAGGAGCGCCGTCTTGATTATTGGCATCGCCATTGTGCTCCGGAGGTGTTGCCAGGCGTTTGACCAGGCTGCAATATTCTTCTGCTGTCCAGGGAATTAATATGCGGTGAGCTAAAAGCAGCGTATGCCATTCGGTTGGGGACAGCTCATTCTCATAACGGAGCTTGTGCATGGCGTTTCCGTATTCTTCATAGAAGACTTCCCCTTTTTTTCTTGTGCAATCGCGGGTGCTGCTCTTTCCAAAGGGACAGGTTTCGGCTTTTGTTTCGGAGGGTTCTTGGGGTGTTGCAGCATTAGAATTTGTTGACGAAGTTTGTGTTTTTGCAGGTTCTTTTGCTGCCGGAGCAATAGTTGAAGTTTCTGATGGAGCGGTTGCTTCTTCTTCGCTTTGGGGGGGGTAGAAATACAAATTTAGGGGGAATGAAAGAGGAAAGGAGGCAGAGGCTTGTAAAAAAATGAAAGGCCATTACTTAAATATCCCATTTCTTTGCCCTATAAATGTTAGATAAAATAAACAATTAATTGTTGTCTGCAAATTTTGAAATTGTTATTCAAAAGTTATGCACATTGGAGATTTTCACCCCTTAGTCCTTCATTATCCCATCGTATTGCTGACGGCGGTCGCGGCCCTAGATGTTTTTCGATTTTTTTCGAAAAAGAATTTTGAAGAACTGGCATTATGGATCCTTGGATTTGCGGTGATCTTTTTGATTCCTACAATTGTGTCAGGACTGTATGCAGGTCAATTCTACGCGCAAAATAATGAAGTGCTGATCACCCATCGCACCATGGCGTATGTGACAGGGGGATTCAGCGTGTTGCATCTCATTATCAGAATGCACATGTGGAGGAAGAAAAGTAAGAATCGAAATAGATGGTTTCTTCTTTTGAGTTTGATCAACTTTGCGTTGGTTGCCGTTACTGCAGATTTTGGAGGATTGCTAGTCTTTGGGAAAACGATATTTTCCCGCCCGAAGCTTTAGCAAGTTGCAAAACGGCAAATTGGGTCCAAATCCCCCCCTTATTATCCAGGATCGCTGATTGGTTCAACGATCCCAAATCGGCTTAGTATCCGTAAGCCCATTGGACGCTGATCCGATCATCGTTGTTCTCATGCCCCCAGTTCAAATCATAGCCAACCTTGAAGAGCATTTTATTCGTTAAATAGTAGTTGGCTCCAAAGCTCCATTGCCTTTTATTATTATGTTGGCCTGTTGCATTGATAAGCCCATATCTTAGGACAAGCTCAATATTTTCTATGTATTTCGTCTTTGTTAATTCTAAACAGGTCGAACTTGCCTGCGCCCAGAATGCCCGCGTAGTCACATCTTGATTCTCGGGCATGTCTTTCTTTGTCCACATGAACTCTCCGCAAAAACGAAAATAGTCTCCAAAGTGGAGGTCGGTATCCGCGACAATGGCGTTATAGAACAGTTCTCTTTTGCTGGAGACATCGCCACCATGATGGTTATTGTTCCATTGCCCTCTCATCCCTGAAATCCCAAATTCCCGATAGGGCCAGGGGCGAAAGG
Organism: Verrucomicrobiota bacterium; assembly: GCA_018239665.1. Lineage (GTDB taxonomy): Bacteria > Chlamydiota > Chlamydiia > Chlamydiales > Rhabdochlamydiaceae > Acherontichlamydia. Next base: position 7,077 of record JAFEGV010000027.1, read on the forward strand.
AGAGCCTTGCACCGATAGCTTTGTTATTGTTGTTGTCGTTGTAATTGGTCCCGGTCAAGAGGATGTCGCCGTCAAGTTCGCTAGGACCGTTACCCACCCAAAAATCGTAGACTAAGACCATTGGCACGGCCAATCTTCCAAAAAATGTTCCAATCGGAACAGCTCCGCGGATATCAATTCCTAGCTCAGCCGGCGGGATAACAGGATGTTCTTCATCGGCATAAGGAAGCGGAGGCGTTGGCATTTTATTGATCCATTCCGGGTGCATTTTCTCTTTCCAGAAGCCAAGAGGAAGAAGAAACTTCCCTCCACGAATCGTCAGGTAGTCGTTCATGATGTAGTTAAGATTTCCAAATTCCATTCCGATATGCGTGTCTGCGTCTTCAAGGGCAATTTCCAGTTCCATCTCATATAAAAATCGTGTGCCGTATCTCCACAAGAACAAAGGGTTGAGTCCGGCAAGGAACGTGTTGTTGTGGTCTTCAAGAGCTGTGAATGTTGTAAAAGTTGATCCTTTTAAGAGGAAGTTCGATTTGGGAAGCTTTCCGAATTTGCAAGAAAGAGGCGTTGAGGCATTGCTTTTGGCGTCTTTGGAGTCGGCGGGTGGAATTTCTTGCGCGGTATCTTCTGTGTTCAGCCCTGTGTCGCAGTCGGTAAAATAATCTAACAGGCTGCAGTATTCTTCTGCCGTAAACGGCACTAAGATCCGGTGATAGAGAAGCGTTGTCATCCATTCGGAAGGGCTCAGTTCATCTTGAAACCTTCGCTTGTGCATTGCGTCCCCATATTCTTTATAAAGGGTGCTTCCTTTTCTGCCGGAGCAACGGGGCGCTTTAGCTTTGGCTTCTTTTTTTTGGGCAGGAGGTTCATCAGCAGAAAGGTTGGATAACGAACAGAGCAATAGAGAAGAGAGGCAAAGTGAGAGACTGAATTTCATATGGATTGTCCTTTGATCTGAACCGGTCTCGGCGCATTAATTTGAAATGAATCATAAATTTTTACTTTGATGTGGAGTTGCTGTCAATAATTTGCTTGCAAGAGGCAACGAGAATTGATTGAGAGGGATTGGAATAACTGAAGAAATTTAGCGAGAAGTTCGGAGATTTATAGACGGCAAGAAAGTAGTTGGGCTTTTTAGAATTTTGCTGCGATCTCGTCGATCTTGGCTTGCTCTTCCTTTCTTTTATCATCTGGAAGGGCTTTTAATTCTGCATCAAGTTCATTTTTATGCGTTTTGGTATATTCGTAGACGAGGTATTCATAGATTTGCTGGGCTTCTTCCGAAGAGATTCCCGAGCCCGGCATGTGCTGCATTCTTTCAACAAGCTTTTGAACGTTGCTTGGCAGGTAAGAGTCAAGATTGTCCGCTTGATTGAGACCATGGCATTGGCTGCAGCGATTTTGAAAAAGGGCTTTGGATTGATCCAGCGAAGCGCTGCTCGGGCTTGCGGCGAAGAAGTCGATTAGGAACTTAGACATCAGAACTCCGCCGACCATCACGAATGCAAGTCTCGTCCTGTTCATTACAACTCCTGTTTACGAAGCTCATTTTCAACTTGGTTATTAAATTTTCTATAGCTTATTGTCCGATAAAAAAAAAGACATCTATTAATGCGATTTGTCCTTCGTTTATTAGGCAGCGTCCATTTTTCTCTTGCCTTGTTTTGCATCAGCGCGCTTGTAGCCGGCGCCTCCACACTGATCGATCTCCCGCAGCGTCAGCAAAATAGTCTGTTTTCCGTCCTTATTTGCGGGTTTTTGATCAACCTGTTCGTTTCTTTATGCAGCCGGTTTCCCTTTCGCAGGTCCCATCTTTCCTTTGTCCTTGCGCACTGCGGCCTAATGTTGATCCTTGGAGGAGCATTGATAAAGGGGACCTTTGGGTTTGAAGGGGTTTTAGTGGTCACAAAACAAGGAGCGCATCGAGAAATTTTCCTGGACGGAGATCGAGAAAGCGCCTTGCTGCAGCCTTTCAAGCGCGCATGTGAAAAAATGGGATATTCTTACGATGAAATGCTCCGCCTTTGGTTTTCAGACTGGAAGAACAGAAATCAAGCTGTCTATGCGATGGAAAAAGTCCTTCCTTTTCCTCTGCAGCGTGTCATGGACTCCTTAGAGTGGGAGTCCTTGCCTCATTCATTTCAAAGCGGCGCTTTACGATTAAGCCGATTTCTTGAACGTCGGCAAACTGCGCATATTAGGCCTGAACTTGCTCGAGAAGTGTTTAATAATGCCCATGCTCCTCTTCCAGTAATTTCAGAATGGACGACTTCGCTTAAGGCGCATCTTTATTCATGCTGCCTGTTTGCTGAAGGACTTCAAGATCATCAGGTTCAACTTAAGCTAAAAGAGATCCCTTATTCGAGTTCCTTGATTGAAGCAGACGAGGCAAATTACGTGTGCCGGTTAGTGGTTTCAGATGCAAGCGGAGGGAGTAAAGATGTTGTAATCGGGCTTAACAAACCTTACGACACCATCGATGGCTATCGCTTTACTTTAAGAGAGATTGCGCCATCTAATCATCAAGCTCAACTCCTTGTCAGCTGGGACCCAACGTCAAGTGTTTGGATGGTGACCGGAACGATTCTGACAGTGTTGGGGATCATCCTGCTGTTCATTCAAAAAATGAAGGAGAAGCATGGTCTTTAAAATTGTCATCGGGTTGCTCTCGATCTATTTGTTCGCAGGGTTTTTATTTTTCATCAAAAATTTAAAAAAAGCTGCGGACCATCTTTTTTCTTTGGCAGTGATGCTGCATACAGGTTTTCTTGTTGGGTATTCCTTTTTTCAGGGCCGGCCTCCAGTTGCAACCATGCAGGAAACGTTTATGTATGTCGCCTGGATTGTCGGCGGATCGATTTTCTTTCTGAAAAAGCAGTATGCTTATTTAGTTCCCTTAGGCGCTTTTTCTTCCGCATTCTTATTATGGATAGCGACATCCCTCACCCCCGCAACATCTGAACTGCAGCCTGTCTTAAACGCTCCCTATTGGCTTACGGTGCATGTGATGGTGATCGTTGCCAGCTATGGGTTTTTATTGATCAGCGCCCTTGTATCTCATATCTACCTTGTCAATCGCAAAGAAAGTTTGATGAAGCTGATCGTTCCCTGCAATTATATTGGCACGGGGCTGTTGACTGCGGGTACAATTTTAGGGGGGCTATGGGCAGCCAGGACTTGGGGGAGCTTCTGGAGCTGGGATGTCAAAGAGTCCTGGGCGTTCATTTCGATTTGCATCTATCTCGCTGCATTGCATATGGACTCATTCAAAATGGCCAAATCGGTTGCCATTTGCTTGATTTCATCCGTAGGCTTTCTTTCGGTGACCTTTACGTGGTATGGGATCAACTATGTGTTAAAGAAGGGAATGCACACGTACGGTTTTGGGGACGGGGGAATCCTGTATTATTTTATATTTCTGATTGCAGACCTTGCGCTCCTTGCTTTCCTATCCTTCCGAAAAGTTGCAGTCTCTTAAATGAAATTTAGGAAGAACCTTTTTTTAGCCCAGGCAGCACGCGATAGGCTCCACTGCGGAATGGGGCATTTTGGGAAGGAAGCCGTTCGTATAAACCTTCCGAATATCCAAGTCGGAATCGAGGTTGTTCAGAAATTTGGTATAGCGGCATGCCTTGTCCCAATCGCTCTGTATGTTAAGCATAGTCCGCGAGAAGAAAGGAAGGGTTCGCTCGAAGATTTTTTGGTACATCTCACTGCGAAGCTGCGGTTTAGCGCGGCAGAGGAGGTCAAATGCCTCCTCGGGATGATCGATTGTGAAAGCTACTCCTCGTTGCGTTGCGCGTAAAAAGGCTCCAACTTTCTCCGGTTCCTGTTTGATCATTCTTTCATGGGCGATATAGTGGATGGAGCAAAAGCAGCAACAGCCGAGCCCTGAAAGTTGGTCCAATCGGATGCAGTGCGCTTCTCCGCATAATGCTTCAAGTTCGACTTGTAGGAAGTGGATGAATCCGATCCCTGCATCGATGACATTGCGGCGTATTGCATCGATGCCGTTCATTCCCACTCGGACCATTTCATAGCTATTGAGATCGATCTCTGTGAGCAGGGCCAAGTTATCGACGATCCGTTTGCTAAACCCCCCTACGTACCCGATCCGTTTTCCAACAATATCGTGCAAATTTCGAATGCCGCTCGATTTCAGCGTATAGAGTCCCGTCGGAGGCTCATCAAGCAGTGTTCCAATCGATGCAACTCCAAGACCGTTTGCATGAGCAGCAGCCGTATTTAACATTGTCTTTAACCCAAAATCGATGTTTCCGGCGCTGACAAGTTCAATCACATCTTTTGGATCTGCGACTTCTAATATGGAAAGATTGATTCCCTCGTCATCATAAAAATTAAGGGCCTTAGCTACAAAAATTGGCGCATGAAATGGATAGGCATGCAAGTTGAGAAGAAGAGTTGTTCTTTTTTTATTCATATTTCAAACGAATGGATTAGATATTTCAGAGCGCCGATTTTTTCACAAAATTTATAGGGCTGAAGAGTGTTATTCGTCAAACTTTGTATCGGAGGAGTCCTTAGAACGAGGACCGTTTGATTTTACGAAGAAGGCTTTTGGAGCACGTGCTCGATGGGATAATTTAGAAAGTTTTTACCGTGGAGGCGGAATTTTTCCGGATCGTCGGACACGTAAAACTGATAGTGGGGGTGTCCCTTTGTTTCATTAAGGAGCATATGCTCGATCAGGATCTCTTTCGTTTTTTCTGCGCAGGTATCCGCAGGATCGACAAGGGAGACATTAGGCCCTAGCTCCTTTTGGATCATGGCATGGAGCAGAGGATAGTGGGTGCAGCCGAGAAGAACGGCATCGACAGCCTTCAATTTTAGCGGCCGTAAGTATTCCTGGACGGCTAGATCGGTCAGCGGGTGGTCGATGTACCCTTCTTCAACCAAGGGAACGAAAAGAGGGCACGAGATCGGGCTGATGCTAGCTGTAGGAAGTTTCTTTTGCAGATGCTGTTGATAGACGCCGGAGGAGATTGTAGCCCTTGTGCCTAAGATGGCAATTTGCCCGGTTTTGGAAACGCGAGCTATCTCTTCAACGCCCTGTTCGATAATTCCAATAATGGGAATATCTAGGCTTTCACGGAGTTGCTCGAGGGCGACGGAACAAGCGGTGTGGCATGCGATGACAAGCACTTTGATCCCAAGGTCTTTAAGGAAAGCGGCATTTTCCCGGGAATAGCGGAGGATGGTATCAGGGCTTTTACTGCCGTAAGGAAGCCTGGCGGTGTCTCCAAAATAGATGATGTGCTCATGGGGAAGCAGCGTGCGGATAGCACGCATGACTGTCAAGCCGCCGAAACCGGAATCGAAGATGCCGATGCTTGATTTTGAGTAATCATGGGGCTTCATCTGGGATCCTGAGTTCTTGTCCAACGACGATCTTGTCGTTCTTTAAGTTGTTCAGGTTTTTAAGAGATGCAATGCTCGTCTTATGGTTGCGCGCAATCTTTTCAAGGGAATCGCCTGCTTTCACCTTGTATGTTTTGTTCGAACCGATAGGCGCGGAAGACGGGCTTTGCCCGATCGCATGAGAAATCGACGTGAGAGTGCTTTTAAGCTTAACGACCTCATCAAGCCGCTTTTCATGAGACGTCACTTCCTGTTCAAGCGTATTAAGTTTTGCAAGCGCTTGATTGGTGTGAGAACTTAAATTTCTTAAATCGGCATTCGTTCTTTCAATCAATTTTTCAAGATCGGCAATCCTTCTTTCAAGGCTTGCAACTTGAACGTTGCCAGCGGATGCTTCGCTTGAAGATTTGACCGGCGAGGAAGCGGAGCTTGCTTGCTTTTTGAAGCGCTCGTCGAGAAGATTGAGTTCGACCTGGGTGCTTTTTAAATCATGTTTGACATCCGCAAGCTCTAAGCGCATCTCGTCTATGGACATGTCGGAGCGGTAACTCGTGTTTTGCCGCGAACTCAGTTGAGATCCGCAGCTGCATAACGTAAGTCCTAAAATAAGAGGCAGAGAGCTTGCAATGTATTTCATATGCGTTACTGTTTGTCGTAGATTTTGAATTCGCCACGTCGGTTGTGGGCCCATGCTTCTGCATTGTGGCCAAGGTCGCAAGGACGTTCTTTTCCGTAAGAAATGGTGTGGATCCGATTCTGATCGACCCCATTTTTTACAAGATAGCTGCGGATGTAATTGGCGCGGCGTGTGCCTAACGCTAAGTTATAGGCTTCAGGAGCGCGTTCATCACAGTGGCCGGCTACGAAGATGTATAGGTTTGGGTGAGCTTTCAAATAAGCTGCCATCTGGTCAAGAATAGCTGTGTATTCTTTGCCGCGGACGATATGGTCATCGGTATTGAAATACACATTGCGGAAGATGGACGATTCTTGTCCGGAAGGAGTGCGGAACCCATTGATCCCAGGAAGGCCGCTTCCTCTTTCGCCGGGAGATGCTTTTGGTTGCGGGATCGCGCCGTCGGCAAATTGAGCTTTGAGATCTTCATCTTTTAAGGAAATGAAGTCCTCGTCGCTCGGACCAAAAAAGCTCTCGTCTTGAGCAGTTTCATCGCTGCCCCAAAGAGATCGGGATCCTTTGTAATTGCCGGCGGTTTGGTTATCGTCCCAAACATTGCCATTTTTGCTTTTGCATCCTGTCGCAAGCATGCAGCATGCGGTGCAAATCATTGATAAAACGATAAAAGTCTTTTTCATGTTCTCCTCTCTTTAAATAGATAGTTTAACGAGCGCCCCAAGTCGGATAATGTTTTTTTCCGGGGCCTCGTGAAATTTTCAAAACTTCGGGTTGGTTCATATTTACGATATATAATTCGGAAGATGCACTATCGGTCGAGTTAAATACAATATGCTTGCTGTCAGGCGCCCAATAAGGATTTTCCTTATTGCCAGGGCCTGATGTCAATTGGGATTCTTCTCCGGTCGCAAAGTCGTAAATCCAGATCTGCCTTATTCCATTTGTTTTAGCACTATAGGCTAATTTTCTTCCATCAGGAGACCAACATGGGCACGAATTTTCTCGGTTTTGCTTGGAGATCATCTGGGCGTTAGACCTGTTTTCGCTAGGAGTTGCGCTGATCACGTAGATCCGCATTCCGCCATCTTTGTCCGATACGAATGCAATTTTGGAAGCGTCGGGGCTAAAGGTTGGTGAAGCCTGTGTCGAACGGGGATACGAGTAGAGTTGGATAGGTTTGCCCACTTCGCCTGTTTGGGGATTGAGCGGCTGCAAGAAAAGGTCGGTGCGTCCGCCGGCATCGGAAATAAAGGCGATCTTATCGCGGTTTTTAGAGATGCAGGGAAGGAGCTGGTTGCCGCGTAGATCGATCAGCCTCTTGCCTGTCCCTTCTTTCAAGGACGCGATGTAGATTTTAGGCTGCCCCAGTTTATAGGAGACGTAGACGAACCGGTCGTTGGCATATTGGGAACTATGGGGAAGAAGGACGGGCGTGACGCAGTAGCTTCCTTCATGGGTGATCTGTCTGGCGTTAGCGCCGTCCCAGTCGCATTCCCAGATTTCAGCGGCCCATTCTGAACCATCCGGTTTGGAATTTTTGATTTGGTAGGAATAGAGGATCCGAGTGCTAGCAATCCCTTCGCAGTTGAACAGAGCTTTCGTGATCCCGTCGCTCAGTTTGTGGATTTGCCTCCGATCTTGATTTAGGTCTCCTGTCAATGCAATATCGTTAAAGTGTTTGACAGATCCAGACTGGGAGGAGAGTACCGATGCGTTCAACGTTTTTCCGGATACGGTCCATTTAATGACAAAGGGAATGCCAAAATTCTTCCAAGTTTGAGGATTTAAGGAAGAAGTTTGATTGGCAGCTTGGAGGACCTGTTCCTTTTCTGCGCTGCGCGAAGAGACTTGCGATGAGCCGTTGTAATTAAGGTCATACTGCAAAATACCTTCGAGCTGCGATAAATAAGTAGGATCGAAAGAGGCGTTTTGGGATTGCAATTTTCCTAGGTAGATAGGACTGAGTTGACTTTGAGTGGATAGGTGGACGCGGATCTCTCCGCCATCCCTCTGTTCTTGTGCGCAAGCAAGCAAGGGAAGCGCAGCGATCATCGGTACAAGCCATTTTTTAAAGAACATAGGACACCTCGTTAGATTTCATTACAGAAAGTGAGAACGAACGTATGTTCTTTTTTCTTGGCAAAAGAACCGCTGAAAGAGGGAAAGTGCAGACGGGGCAAGCTCCCTTCCAAGTAGCGTTTGTTCTTGTCGCTTTCTGTGTTGAGAACTACTAATTTAGCAACACTGCCGTCTTGACGCAAGGTCAATTGAATTTTTACCTCTCCAAATTCCGGAAGATGCAGAGATTGATGGAGATAGCCGATCATCAGGTTAGGGTAATCGGAGTCGGCGTCCGCCGAAGATCCCGTTTCGATCGAGTCGATGTGCAATTGAATGGGCGTAAAAGCCTGCGAACGGGAGGGCTGTTGCTTTTGGGATAGAGTTTGTTTCTTCCCTTCGATCTTAGCGATGCTCTGTTCCAGTTCTTTTCTGAGTTGCTCGGAAATTTTTCCGCGGTTCTCGGGCTTGGTTTCTTTTTTTGGAGGAGCTTTAGCGTTTTTATTCAACGTTTTATCTGCAATGGCAGGATCTTTTTTGGGAGCGGGTTTTGGGGGTGCGGCAGACGGCGTTGGGGTTTTAGCCGGAGCGGCTTTGGGCGCAGGGGCTTTGACCGGAGTTGCCGGTTTTTCGATCTTGGGCATCGGCGCTGCGGCAGGCTTGGCCTGAACCGGAGCCGAAGGTTTGGCAGCGATACCAGTATTTTTCTTCGGTTGCGCGATGGCGACAGCCGGTTTAGGAACAATTGTTTTGACGATCAAAGGCTTGTGCTTCTTTTTTACAGGTAAGATCGAGGATCCGAAAAAAATGATGCATAGAAAGATGGCATGGATGCACAGAACAGCAGCTTTGATTTTTTTGGAGATCGGATCTGGCATCGGAGCAGACATGGGATCGATCCTTAACTTGGCTGTAAAATGACATCTAATTGCTCAAATCCGGCAACTTCAATCGCATTTTTTACAGTCTGGTAAGTGCCGAAATGCGCTTTTTTATCGTGGAACAATTGAGGAATTTGGTTTGGATAGACCTTCTTAGCTTCCTTAAGCAGGGCTACAAGCTGCTGTTCTGAAACGAGTTTGCGGTTAAACCAGATCGAATCGTCTTCATGCACATGGATCGTGATCGGCCCGCTTTCCTGGACGACGGCCATCTCTTTATTGTCCCTCTGGGTAGAACTTGCGAGCTGGACCCGGTCTAGCTCAAGCATCGGCGCGATGATAATGAACATGATCAGCACCACGAAGACGACGTCGATCAAGGGAGTTAAGTTAATGTGGATGTCGTCTGCATGAAGGTCCTTGTTAGAGGACAATCGGCTTTTACGCATGAGTCTTCTCCTAAGAGTTTATGGGGTGTCGACTTTGCGGTATTGCAGCTCAATTGCAGAGAGGAGGCGGTACAAAAAGTCTTCCATATCGGAAGAGTAATTGCCGATCGCGCTTTTCAGATAATTATAGGACACAAGCGCGGGGATGGCGATGATCAACCCTAAGACCGTCGTTGCCAATGCTGTCGAGATCCCGCCGAGGACGGCCATGTTCGATCCCACTGAGCCCCCTGCATGCAATTCGGAGAATGTCACTAAAATTCCCCAGACTGTGCCGAGCAATCCCAAAAATGGGGCCAAGGTGACAATGGTCGAAAGGACGTAGAGGTTTTTTTCCAGATGTTTTTTTTGTGCGGAGACAGTCGTAAGGACATGGGTCTCTAAAATTTCGAGGTCTGTTGGCGAAAGATAGACTTGCGCGGATTCTTTAGGATTGCGTTGCGCGATAAAATAATGGTTTTTATTCAAAATCTCGATCGTCTTAGTTTTCGTTTCTTGAAAGATCTGCCCAAATGGATGGGGAATTTGTTTGTTCTGTGGTTTGGGCAATTGATTGAGATCGATCTGCAGCAGAAGGTCTTGGTTTTTTTCAAATGCGAGAACGAAAGCAGTAGAGAGCGCTCGGACGTGGCGCGTCATCCAGATCTTATGGATGAGCACGATCCAGCAAATTGCGGAAAGGGCGATCAGGCCAAGGATGATGACTTTTCCGATAAAGTCTGATTGGGCATAAGCTGTTCCAAAAGCGCCCATGCTTGCTAATGGTAAGAAGGGAATCATATTTTTTCTCAGTAAATATAAGTTTAATAAAAAAGAGTTGTACCGTTCACCGTCAGATATAAAATTTAAGAGAGTGTCGATGAATTAATTCGCGGCCGGTTGTCGAGTCCATGTATTCATTAGCTTATAGAGGCTTTGACTTGTTTTCTAGAGTTTTTCAGACATCGATCTCGATTTCTCGGCCTGTGTACAGAAGATGGATATGCCGTATCCGATCTTCCTCTTTGATGTGGAGATGATAAGGAGCATGATCGACAAGGCGGTCGATGGCAAGCTCCGACCAGGCGATGTCCGATGCCCATTTCACGACACGTTTATCGAATGGCGGCAGTACATATTCTGAGAGGATTCCCAAGCACTTCTTAACGCATGAATGACTGGGCTCGACAAATCGGGGATCATATTCGATTTTACTTCGCAGGGGTTGGCCATTGCGCACATCGTAAAGAGTCCCGACCAGATCGTAATTGAGCTTTTCAATCGTCTCATGACGTCCATCGACCCGGAGGATCGCATGCTGTGTTTTTTTGTTATTCACAATCGAAAGGTAGAGCGGGCGTTTTTTAAAATGTTGCTGAAAGAACTGCGTACAGGAAATTCCCGACCCATGCGAATCAACGATGAGCGCTTCATCCGTATATAGATCTCGAACGTATTCAATAAAACCTTCGGAGGGAAAGGCATACGTATAACGGGAAGAATGAAAATAGATCGATTCATAATCGGGAAACAATATCTGAAAAAGTTGAATCCAAAGGCATCCGTCCCGAGAAGTAAACAGGACCCGGTTTTTTTTCTTTTTTTTGCAGAACTCATCGAGGTAGAGGCTCGCATGGACCAAAAGGGGGATGTTGATCTGGCATTGGTCGTTCCAAAGCAAATATTCCGGAGATTGGGGAGGATAAGGATTTTGCAATCTCAAGGCCCGCATGAGGTAGGCAAGGGCCTCTTGCCCAAGCTCGATCATCTTGAGCTCATGAGATGAGAATTGGCCATTTGTGTAATGGACAGCGTCAATATGGTTGGACTTTGGGGAGGCCACATCGGCATGCAGGGAATCTCCCATATGGCCGGCAATGGCATGCTCCGTTTTGATCTTATCCCAGATCGTCCCGGAGCTTTTTCCGCGGGCGGTAGCGTAGATATGGACCTTTTTGCAAAGCCCGATTTTATTCAGGATCTGTTTGATCTGATCGGCGTCATAGTATGTATCGGAGACGATCAGGTCGCCATCTTTGACGAGGTTGAGATTTTCCATAATGGGGAAAATTTGGCTAAGTTCCATCTGAAACTCAAATTCTTTCAAAGCATGAGCAACGCTGTCTGTAATCCCGGTCAGCCTTTGAAAATGCCGATAGATGTCCGGTAATGTCTTATCCGATTGGGATTCGGCAAGCATTCTAAAAAAGACGAAGCCCGGAAATGGGAACCGATTTTGGACCTGATAAAAGATCGAATCGGGGTGATAGTGCAGGCGACCGAGAAGAGTATCGAATAGATCGAATGAGTTCGGCATGGGGAAATTTCCGATGATTGAGACCTCTGATGAATAATCGCGCGCGTTTTTTTGATCGATAGCATAAAAAAAAATTAAATGCTATGCCAAGGCTATGGTACTCTCGAGGTTGTTTGTGGATAATCCCTTGGTCATCAGTTTTTATACTTTAGACACGCCTTACCAGGAAGAGGTCAAGAGGCTGATTGCGAGCTGCCGGCATTTTGATATCGACCATCACATTGAAGGGATCAAGTCGCATGGATCGTGGCTGCGCAATGTCGCGATGAAGCCTGCGTTCATCGCTGAAAAGCTGCTGCAGTTCAGGCGGCCTTTGTTTTGGGTGGATGCGGATGGCGCCTTCAAGAACAAGCCTCAGTTCGAGCAGTTTTATGAATTTGATGTCGCAGTCCGCGAAGTGGATGCGTACCGGGACGACCCTTGGATGAAGCTTCACGCAGGATCGATCTTCATCAATTACAATCCCAAAATGGTCCGGTTCGTCAAAGATTGGGTCCAGGTCTGCAAAGACAAGATCAACGAGGATATCGTCAATCTGTTTTTTTTAGACCAGACCTCTCTTTTGCACATGATCGAGCATACCCAGGGGCTTAAAGTCGGAAAGCTGCCCATCGGCTACTGCAAAGTTTTCGATGCGCCGGCCGAGCAGATCGATCCGTCATCTGTTGTCATCGAACAGTACCAAGCATCCAGAAGGCTCAAGGACCTCATATGAACAGCCACAAAATTGCGACGATATTTAGCTTCTGCAGCAACGATTGGCGGTTTTTAAAAAGCTGCATCGAAGGGGCCAGGCATTTTTCCAATCAAATCCTAGTGACCGTCTGCGATCATTTTTTTGATGGCTCCCCTGAAAATTACGCCCTGTTAGAAGAGGTCTACAGGACCTATCCCGACGTTCAGTTTGTCGAATTCGCCTTCGATCCCGATCGCTCCTACAACATTTACTCCTCGATTTCCTTGGAGCACCCGTTATGGCGCCTGGAATGCCATAATATAGGACGGTGGATCTCCTACTTTTTCATTAAGAACGATATCGAATATCTCTACTATTGCGACGGGGACGAGATCACAGAGGGAAAAAGGTTCTCCGATTGGTTAAATACCAAGACTTATCAAGCCTACAGCGCCATGCGCTTCTCCTGCTACTGGTACTTCCGGGAGGCGCGTTATCGGGCAATAACTGACGATGACATGTCCTTATTGATCAGAAAAGATCTTCTCAAGCCGGAGATGTTCTGGGATGAGCATGAGCGGATGGGGCTTTATCTGAACGTTCCCGGAAAAAAAATGATCCACGTCAAAGGAGAGGACGGGTCTCCCCTCGTCCATCATTATAGCTGGGTCCGTACCCGGGAAGAAATGGACAAGAAGTTTGCCACATGGCGGCACTATTGGGAGAGGGATTGGAAGGAGCTTCTTGATCAGGAATATGAGCGCCCTTTCAGCGGGGTAGATTTTATTCGCCAATATAGCTATATCGAGGAAAAACCCGTATTCGATCCTTTGGAGGTTGAGATTCCTTCTCTGAAGGCCATTGATTTCGATGAGCACATTGTTAATGTAAAGCTGTTTGACAATGTCCGCAGGGTTTGCCGGCAGGAAATGTTTCGAAGGGAGCTTGATCATGTCTTTGAAATCGGGGAAAATAGCGACCGTCATCAATTTCTGCAGCAATGACTATCCGTTTCTCAAACACTGCATCGAAAAAGCAAAGCTTATTTCCTCACAAGTCATCGTTCCCGTCTGCGATCATTTCTTTGACGGGACGCCCGAAGACCTCGAAGTGCTAAGGCGGATCTACGCGGAACACCCCGATGTCCTCTTTGTCCAGTATCCTTACGATAGAAGGCGCCTGACCTATGCCCATTACGGGAATGCCTACTGGCACAACATTGCCCGCCTCGTTGCTACCTACCACATCGATAAAGAGATCGATCATGTCCTCTTCCTCGATACCGATGAAATTATCGATACCGATCGGTTTATCACCTGGTTCAATGGGGGAGGATTCGATCCCTATGAGCTTGTCCGGTTAGCCGTCTATTGGTACTTCCGGGAAACGGCCAATCAAGCGCATGCATGGGAGGAGGTCCCGGTCCTTGTCCGCAAGAAACACCTCAATGGCGAGCTGCTGATGCGCTGGAATGAGCGGTGGGGGATCTTCGACGGGGTCAAGCTCCATAAAGCTGCCATGAAAACAGGGCATGACGACCTTCCCTTGGTCCACCACTATAGTTTTGTCCGGACAAAAGAACAGATGCTCAAAAAGGTGACGACCTGGAGCCACTGCAACGATCGCAATTGGACTCCCTTAGTCGAAAAAGAATTCGAATCGAGCTTTCGAGGGACCGACTTTGTCAACAACTACCAGTACAAAAGGGTACCGCCCTTCATCGATCTCGATCTGCACAGTTCACCTGCGCAACTTCCTGATCGCTCCTCTGGAGAGTTTGATCATGTGCGCGTGCTGACTCCTTCCGATGTATTTAAAATCGAAATAGCATTAACATTCGATGTTCCAATTTAAGAAGCAAAATAAAACATGTTCATTGACTCGCATGCGCATCTCACATCTCATGATGTTCTACCTCAGATCGATGCAATCCTTTCCAGAGCAGCAGCTTCGCAAGTTCAAAAAATTGTCAATATCTGCACCGATGAGACGACCTTAAGAGAAGGGATTGCCCTCAAAAAACGGTTCCCCTTTGTCTACAATGCTGCAGCTGCGACTCCCCACGATGTCGAAAAGATCGGCGAACAATTTTTCCCGCTTGTCAGCAAAGCTGCGGAAAGTGGTGATCTCATTGCAATTGGAGAGACGGGGCTCGATTACCATTACGAACATTCCAACCGCGCTGTGCAGCAGGAGCATCTGTTGCGCTATTTCGAGCTGGCAAAACTAACGCAGCTTCCTATTATCTTCCACTGCCGCGAAGCCTTTGACGATCTGTTTGCATTGGCGGATCAACATTATGCAAACCGCCCTGCGGTGCTCCATTGTTTTACGGGAAACGAGGAAGAGGCGAAAGGTGTGATTGCGCGCGGCTGGTATTTGTCAGTCAGCGGGATTGCGACGTTCAAAAAATCGGAAGCGTTGCGCGAGGCGATTGCGATTGCGCCTTTGGACAAGCTTCTGACGGAAACTGACACGCCTTATCTGGCGCCGCAGAGCAAAAGGGGCAAGCCTAACGAGCCTTCTTATATGGTCGAAACGGTTCAGATGCTTGGAAACCTTTTCGGAAAGTCATTGGAAGAAATGGCAAAGATCACATCTACGAATGCTGAACAATTTTTTTCTTTCTCAAAACGTTCTTGAGTAGTTTAATGGCGATAAACTAAAGATCGTTGCAGCATTCAGCGATTCAGAAAAAAGCAGTGCATTTTGATGAGATTTCGATTTTGAACGAGCCCGCATATGCGGGACGCCCCATAGGGGGCAAGTGAAAATCGAATGATCGCAAAATGAATGTTTTTTTCGATCGATCAATGATGCAATGGTCTTGTAAATTTGTTTAGGGCGCAATATGTCTACCTTATCAGTTCCTCGCGCATTTATCTGGCGCCGGATCCATTCGTTAATGGGTCTTTGGCTTGTGTTATTTTTGATCGAACACTTGCTCGCTAATTCTCAAGCCGCTTTATGGCTTGGCGATAATGGCAGAGGGTTTGTCGATATGGTCAACGGGATCCATAACCTGCCCTACCTGCAAGCGATCGAAATCTTTCTTCTCGGCGTCCCGATCCTGATCCACGGTGTCTTAGGCATCAAGTATCTGTTCACATCGAAGCATAACTACCGGAAGTCCGATGGGAGCGCTCCCTTCATTAAGACAGGGCGGAACAGGGCCTTCAGCTGGCAGAGGATCACGTCGTGGATTTTGCTCATTGGCCTGATCTGCCACGTTGCGAAGTTTCGGTTTATCGACTATCCGGAGCAGGTTCAAACGGGAGGGGCGACGACTTATCTCGTTTCCGTTTCAATGGACAACGGGCTTTATACGCTGGCCGACCGTTTGAATGTAACCCTTTATGACACGCAGACAGTCGACCAGCTGGCTGCAAAGATTGAAGAGAGGACATCGGAAGAAGCGCTTGTCGCTGTCGGTGAAACGATGAAGCAGCAGGAATATGATTTGATCGAGGGGCCGGTCCCGCAGCAATATAGTTCCCAAAAGGCCATCATCTTGAGTTCGGCCCAGAATTATCAGAGCGATCGACGTCTAGTAGAGGGTTTGCAGCGCTTTCATTTAGCTTCGGGACATGTTGTCGCAGCGGCGCAGGATTTTGGAACGGCATCGCTATTAGCTGTCCGCAATACCTTTAAAAGCCCGGTCTATGGAGTTCTTTATACAATTTTTGTGCTGGCGGCGTGCTTTCACGCTTTCAACGGGTTTTGGACATTTTTACTTACGTGGGGATGGATCCTTAAAATGTCAGCGCAGCGCGCTTGGACGACCGTTGCCGTCGTGCTGATGCTGGGAGTCATTTTTCTTGGGTTGGCTGCCATCTGGGGCACCTATTGGTTTAATTTAAAATATTAGGAATCACATGTCTCATCGGAAATCTGGAAAAGAAGTGATCGTCGTTGGCGGCGGCCTTGCGGGATTGGCGGCTGCAATGAAGCTTGCTGAAAAAGGATGCCACGTCAAAGTCGTTTCGGTCACAAAAGTCAAACGCTCCCATTCCGTTTGCGCGCAAGGCGGCATCAATGCGGCGATGAACCTGAAAAATGAAGACGATTCTCCGTTGATCCATGCGTACGACACCATTAAAGGCGGCGATTTTCTCAGCGACCAGCCCCCTGTTTTAGAAATGTGCCTGGCAGCGCCTGGCATTATCCGGATGATGGAGCGGTTCGGGTGTCCATTTAATAGAACTCCTGAGGGGAACCTCGATTTTCGAAGGTTCGGAGGGACCCTGTATCATCGGACGGCATTCTGCGGCGCTTCGACCGGCCAGCAGCTTCTCTATGGCTTGGACGAGCAGGTTCGCCGTTACGAAGCAAAGGGGCAGGTGGAGAAGTTCGAGAACCATGAGTTCATGCGCCTTGTGATCGATGATGAGGGATGCGCCCGTGGAATAGTGATCATGGACCTGATCAGCATGAAGCTCGATGTGCTCAAAGCCGACGCTGTCATTTTTGGAACGGGAGGGCCTGGGCTCATTTTCAAAAAATCGACCAACTCCACATTCTGCACAGGGGCTGCGAACGGCAGGCTCTTTATGCAAGGCATGAAGTACGCCAATGGAGAGTTCATTCAAATCCATCCGACTGCAATCCCTGCAGAAGATAAGCTGCGCTTGATTTCCGAGTCTTCGCGCGGCGAAGGGGGAAGAATGTGGGTCTATGGAGACTCTTCCAAGACGATCCAAGCCCCTGACGGGACCATGATCCCTTGCGGCGTGACGGGCGAGCCCTGGTACTTTTTGGAAGAGATGTACCCGGCCTTCGGCAACCTTGTCCCTCGCGATATCGGAGCGCGTGAGGTGCTGCGTATCTGCGAACTGGGCCTTGGCATCGATGGAAAAGACCAGGTCTACCTCGATGTTTCCCATCTTCCCTCTGCCGTGCAGCATAAGATCGAGTCCGTTCTCGATATTTACCGCAAGTTTACAGGTGAAGATCCCCACAAAATGCCGATGAAGATTTTCCCTGCCGTCCACTATTCGATGGGCGGCGCCTGGGTCGACTGGCCATCTGCTGACGATCCTGACCGTTGGACGCGCTTTAGGCAGATGACCAACATTCCTGGCTGTTTCAATGTCGGCGAGTCGGAGTTCCAATACCATGGGGCTAATCGATTAGGGGCAAATTCCCTCCTTTCCTGTATCTTCGGCGGCCTCGTCGCAGGAATGGAAGTTCCCCGCTATCTCAATGGCCTTGAGCACAGCTACGGCAACCTGCCATCGCGCATGTATTCAGATGCCCTTGCAAAAGAAGAGTCATTCAAACATGATCTGATGACAAGGGACGGAAAGGAAAATGTCCATCGTTTGCACGACGAACTATCTGATCTAATGGTGAAGAACGTGACTGTGAAGCGCAACAACGCCGACCTGAAAAAAACGCTCGAAGGGATCAAAGCGATCAGAGAGCGCTATGAGCATATTTCGCTCGATGACCACGGCAGCACCATGAACCAGACCTACACCTTTGCCAACCAGTTCCTGCCGATGCTGGAGCTTGCGCTGGTGATTACCAAAGGGGCCCTTTTGCGCGACGAGTTCCGTGGCGCCCACTACAAGCCTGAGTTTCCCAATCGCGATGATGAACACTGGCTAAAAACAACCATTGCAACCTATGATCCGGCTCAAGGCGAGCCTGCGATCTCATATGTGCCCGTCGACCTGCGCCATTTAAAACCTGTGCTGCGCGATTACAGCAAAGCGAAAAAAGTCGTGCCGAAATTGGAGAATATCCCTTCCAACATCCAACTGCCGGTATAAAAGGAGATTTGATGGAAACCGCAAAGCCAAAAACATTCATCCTCAAAGTCTATCGCGGAGTTGCGAACAACCAGTATTGGGAAGAGTATGAGCTTGAGCTCAAACCCTTTCTCAATATCACTTCGGCGTTGATGGCGGTGCAGAAAGATCCGATCAACCGCAAAAATGAAAAGGTGACGCCCGTTGCTTGGGAACAAGGTTGTTTGGAAGAGGTGTGCGGCTCCTGTTCGATGCTTGTCAACGGCCGCCCT
This sequence comes from Verrucomicrobiota bacterium, assembly GCA_018239665.1. Taxonomy (GTDB): domain Bacteria; phylum Chlamydiota; class Chlamydiia; order Chlamydiales; family Rhabdochlamydiaceae; genus Acherontichlamydia. Next base: position 25,475 of record JAFEGV010000027.1, read on the forward strand.
CGCCAGGGATGCTCTGCGCTTATTCAAGACTTGCTTAATCAAACGGGGAGCAACACGGTCACATTGGCCCCATTGACGAAGTTCCCTCTTGTCAAGGACCTCGTCGTCGATCGGACGCAGATGTTCGAAAACCTCAAGAAGGTAAGAGCCTGGATCGACGCGGACGATGCCTTGGACCGGGGATTCGGTCCGAAGATCAGTCCGGCTGTCCAAGAAGCCCTCTACGTGCTTTCAACATGCATGACATGCGGCTGCTGCACGGAGGCATGTCCTCAAGTCAACGCCAAGTCAAAGTTCGTCGGCCCGGCCACCATCTCCCAAGTGCGTCTTTTTAATTCCCATCCTGTCGGCAAGCTGATGAAGGCGGACCGATTGCGCCCCCTCATGGAAGAAGGAGGCGTTTCCGATTGCGGCAACGCTCAGAACTGCGTCAAGGTCTGTCCGAAGAACATCCCGCTGACCGAATCGATCGCCCTCATCGGCAGAGAGGCCGTCAAGCAAGGCTTGAAGGACATGGTCAGCCTGCCCGATGCGGAGTCGTGACGGTTAGAGAACGTCTCTTAGAGAGATTGTTCTCAAACTCTGCTTTTGGTTTTTAGATCCTTTTTTCGATCTTTCATATCGGACTTCTCACCCATGTGTTAACACATGGGCTCGTCGTCCGAACGACTAAAGTCTTATGAAATCTCATTAAAAAGCTTTCTAAAAACCTTAAAAGCCTAGTATGAGAACAGTCTCTTAGGGAACCTTCTCTATGTAGGATTCCCCTTTTGAGCTTCCAAAATAGGAACAGGTGCGCTCCTTGATATCGACCCGGTAGCGGACAACCCCTGCTTCGATCACCTCTTTCATGCAATCTTTGTAAGAAGTCCCTTCGGTCTGATGCTTTCTGATCGCCTTGACTAAAGCGTTTTGGTCAAATGACCCTTTTTTTGGGGGATGTTCGAAGGATAGAACTCCCGATTGTTTCAGGGTTTTTCCATCTCCATGAAAGACGATTTCATATGTCGTTAGGTCCACATCATAGTAGTCCACGCCTACATCTTTAAGCGCTGTTACCGTTTTAGGAAAGGGCCAGCGTTCTGCTTTGGAGACTTTGGATATCTCTTCGATTTTGGATGGATTAAACATCGTTTTTCACCTTATGTTGCGCTTTTAATAATTTTTCCATGCAGGCATTGCCGCCATCATTTCTTTTGCAATCGTTTCTGCGGCCGCTTGGTCAATGCCTTGAGATTGGACCAAGTAACCCGACATTCCTGCCAACACTTCATGATACGGCTTGAGCTTTCCCTTTTCGTTGGTGCAATAGGTGCAATAATGGATAGTGACGTCGCTTAACGCATGATCGGATGGTTTTTCAAGAGGCATTCCGCATGAGTTGCAAGAGGGGCATGTTTGTTTTTGCATCATGTTTTTCTCCATTTTAGAGTTGGTGGATTTTAATAAAGTGCTCAAGAAGCTCTTTGCCGTGTGTATCAATCACCGATTTTTTTGGCGCAAAGAGGTCTTTATTGGACAAATAGTAATGGACAAGTCCAAGCCAGCTGTTGAGCAGCAAATGGATTGGGGAAGCATTGTGCTTTTTAGAAAGGGCTTTTTCCAAGTGGTATGCAATGCCTGCCTGGATAAAAAGGATCCGGTTGCGGACAGGCGGAGGAAGCAATGGGCCTTCCATCACAAGGCGGGTGTAAAGCGGCTCAAATTCTTTGATCACGCTCAAATGGACAGAGAGGACCTCTTTGGGACTCGCATTTTCTTTGGAGAGCTTCTGCAATTTTTCACCCATTTGCAATCCGAGTTTGTCCACAACGCTGGCGAGGAGTTCATCCCGGGTTGGAAAATGGACAAACAGAGCTCCGTGGGAAACGCCGGCCGATTGGGCGACATCTAAGGTTTTCGTGCCTAAAAAGCCATTTTTTGCAAATTCCTTATAGGCAGTTGCTAGCAAATGCTCTCTTGTTTTTTCTTTTTGCTGCTTTCTGTTCAT
>JAFEGV010000028.1 GCA_018239665.1 Verrucomicrobiota bacterium
TCTACCCCCTGCAGACGGTATACCTCTTGAACTTGGTTCACAAGGTACTTCTGCAGTTCGCGGACGCCGCAGATCTCGAGGATCTCTTGCGGAACGACAAGACCGTCGGTGAGCTGCTGTCCTTTCACGACAGAATCTCCCCTTTGGATGATCAAGTGCTTTGTCAGCGGGATGAGGTGTTCCTCTTCCATGCCGGACTCTTCATCGCGAACGACGACGATACGTTTGTTCTTTTGGACGCCGCGGAAGTCGACGACACCGTCGATCTTGGCAATCTCAGCTGCGTCTTTTGGACGTCTGGCTTCGAAAAGCTCGGCAACGCGGGGAAGACCGCCGACGATATCCTTTGTCTTGATCGCGCCGCGAGGCAAACGAGCAAGGAGCATACCGGCGGAAACCTTTTGTCCTTCCTGCACCGAAATGTAGGCGCCTGACGGGATCGCATAGGTACCGATCAGTTCGCTGTACTCGGCATCAGCGTAAATCACGATCTGCGGATGCAGTTCGCCGCGGTGCTGCTTAACGATCAGCTCTGCCTGACCTGTCTGCTTATTGACTTCGCGCTGTGTCGAAATCCCTTCAACGAGGTCTTCGTACTTGACGAATCCTGGGCGTTCGCAAATGATCGGAACGTTGTGCTGCTCCCAATGGCCGACCTTGGTCTTCTTCTTGACCTTCGATCCATCGGCGAGCAAAATGTTGGTTCCCAGTTCGATCGTAAACGTTTGAAGCGGTTCGATCGATTTTGTGCTTAAGAGCTTTTTGTACTCTTCCAACGTTCTTCCTTCATCGCGGACGATGTGGAGGGAGCCGTTTTTGTTGAGTGCCAGCCAAATCCCCTCTTCGTTCTGCACAGTGCGCAGGTCCATATAGACGAGGATTCCATCGTGCTCTGACATAAGCTCAGGGCTTAAGGAAGCAGACGCGATACCGCCGGTGTGGAACGTACGCATCGTCAGCTGCGTTCCAGGTTCACCGATCGACTGCGCTGCAATGACCCCTACAGCTTCGCCGGTTGCGACAGGGCTGCCGTTCGCCAGGTTAATGCCGTAGCATTTCGCGCAAACTCCACGTCGCGATTCGCACGTCAGCGTCGAACGGATACGGATGCTTTCAATACCCGCATCGTCGATCGCTTCCGCTTGAGGCAGCATCAGAAGATCGCCTGCACGGGCAAGGATCTTGGTGCTATCTCCAGGCTGGTACACATCATCGCATGAGGTACGGCCGAAAATACGGTCTTTGATCGGCAGGAGCTCTTCCTGGCCTTGCTTGATGGCTGAAACTTCAATGCCATTGAGCGTTCCGCAATCTTCTTCCGTAATGATCACATCTTGCGCCACGTCGACAAGTCGGCGTGTCAGGTAACCGGAGTCAGCCGTTTTCAACGCAGTATCCGCAAGACCTTTACGTGCACCGTGCGAAGAAATGAAGTATTCCAACACACTTAACCCTTCGCGGAAGTTCGCGGTGATCGGCGACTCGAGAATTTCTCCCGATGGTTTCGCCATCAAGCCCCGGAGCGCTCCGAGCTGCTTGACCTGGGATTTGTTACCGCGGGCGCCGGAGTCCATCATCAGGTACAGAGGATTGAGCTCGCCGGTCTTGTGCTCAGAGATGAGCTTGAACAGCTCTTCTGAAAGCATATCGGTCACTTCAGTCCAAATGCTGATGACTTTAGAGTGGCGTTCGCCGTCGGTAATGATACCGTCTTCGTATTGTTTTAAGACAACCTCGATCCTCTTATAGGCATTCTCGATCACCTTGACCTTGTTTTCCGGGACGCGGACGTCGCAAACACCCATCGAAAGGGCTGCTTTTGTCGCTTCGCTGAAGCCCAAATTCTTCAAGTTGTCAAGGAACCTAACTGTTGCTTCGAGGCCGACTTTCTTGTAGGTCTCAAGGACCAGCTCGCTCATCTTCTTCTTGCGGAGAGCATAGTTTTGGAACCCGAGCTCTTTAGGAACGATCATATTGAACATCACGCGTCCTGGCGTCGTCTCAATAATCCCGCTTTCGAGCTTAAGCTTGATCTTCTCATGCAAACGGATACCGCGTCCTAGATCGTCGCGGCGGCCTTCTTTGCCTCTCTCTTCTTCCCAATTGAAGCTGCCGCCGGCGCTGAGCGCCATAAGGACTTCTTCTTTATTATTGAAGACCTTGGTCTTTTTACCATGTTCTTCAGGGATGTAAAGAGGATCGTGCATCAAATAATACAGTCCCAAGATCATGTCCTGAGAAGGAACAGCCGCAGGCTTTCCGGACGATGGCAGGAAGATGTTATCAGGCGCCATCATGAGGAGTTTAGCTTCGAGCTGAGCTTCGATCGACAGAGGAATGTGGACGGCCATCTGGTCACCGTCGAAGTCGGCGTTGAACGCTGTACAGACGAGCGGATGGATCCGGATCGCCTTACCTTCGATCAGTACCGGCTCAAATGCCTGGATACCCAAACGGTGGAGGGTCGGAGCGCGGTTAAGCAGAACCGGATGCCCTTTAATGATCTCTTCAAGAACGTCCCAAACTTCAGGAGATTGCTTTTGGATCATCTTCTTCGCAGAACGGATCGTGTAGACGTATCCGAGGTCTTTCAAACGCTTAACGATGAAAGGCTCGAACAGTTCCAGCGCCATTTGCTTCGGAAGACCGCACTGGTTGAAGCGGAGCTCAGGACCTACGATAATGACGGAACGGCCTGAGTAGTCAACACGTTTACCCAGCAAGTTTTGACGGAACCGGCCTTGCTTGCCTTTGAGCATCTCGGAAAGCGCCTTCAACGGACGGTTTCCGGCTCCCATGACAGGGTGTCCATGACGGCCGTTGTCAAACAGAGCATCGACAGCCTCTTGGAGCATCCGCTTCTCGTTGCGTACGATCACGTCAGGCGTCTTAAGCTTGAGGATCGACTTCAAACGGTTGTTGCGGTTAATGACCCGGCGGTACAAGTCGTTCAAGTCGGATGTCGCAAAGCGGCCTCCGTCCAATGGCACCAATGGACGCAGATCTGGCGGGATGACAGGAACGCAGGACATCACCATCCAGTCGGGACGGTTAGGCGACGAAGTAAAGCTTTCAACGATTTTAAGCCGTTTTGCAAGCTTCATTCTCGCTTGCATCGACTTTGTCTTGCGAAGCTTGTCCTTGAGGTCTACGACTAGGGATGCGAGGTCTTCTTTTTCTAAGATATCGCGGATCGCTTCGCCGCCCATTCGAGCAACAAATGCGTCGGAACCCCATTTCTCTTGGGCTTCGCGATACTCTGCGTCGGTGAGCAATTGTTTTCTTTCAAGGGTAGTACGCCCTGGATCGACAACGACATATTCTTCGTAGTAGATAACCCGCTCGAGGTCAGCAGCTGACATTCCGAGGATGTTACCGATGCGCGATGGCATCGTCTTGAAGAACCAGATATGGACGACAGGTACTGCCAGTTCGACGTGGGCCATCCTTTCACGGCGCACTTTCGATAAGGTCACTTCGACGCCGCAACGATCGCAGACAATCCCTTTATGCTTGATCTTCTTGTACTTGCCGCATGCGCATTCCCAGTCTCTAGTTGGACCGAAAATCTTTTCACAAAACAAGCCGCCTTTTTCAGGCTTGAACGTGCGGTAGTTAATCGTCTCGGGCTTTTTGATTTCCCCTCGCGACCATTCATTGCGGATCACATCGTCAGATGCAATCTTGATGGTCAGCTTATCAAATTGGGAATCCTTAAACTCTTCTTGTGCCATTGAGTAACTCCAATTACGGTCAAATTATTCTTCGGATGCGCGTTCAGTGCGCACATCAAGGCATAGGCCTTGCATTTCCTTCACAAGTACGTTGAAGGATTCAGGAACGCCAGCAGTAAGGACATTGTCCCCTTTCACGATCGATTCATAAATACGGGTACGTCCTGCTACGTCGTCCGACTTCACAGTCAGCATCTCTTGCAGTAGGTGGGCTGAGCCATAGGCCATCAGCGCCCATACTTCCATCTCTCCGAACCGCTGACCGCCCATCTGGGCCTTACCGCCGAGCGGCTGCTGGGTCACGAGAGAATAAGGTCCAATCGAACGGGCGTGGATCTTGTCCGCAACCAAGTGGCTGAGCTTCAGGATATAAATGTATCCGACGACGACACGGTTCTCAAACCGCTCGCCGGTCCGTCCATCATACAGATAGCTCTTACCGTCAGTCGGCAGGTTCAGCTCGCGCATCATTTCCCAAATGCGAGACTCGGGAAACCCTTCGAATACCGGGCTCTTGACATAGATGCCCGCTTTGCGCGCTGCATAGCCAAGGTGGGTCTCTAAGAGCTGTCCCATGTTCATACGGGACGGTACGCCAAGCGGGTTGAGGATGATCTCAACCGTTTCGCCGTTGGACAGGTAAGGCATATCTTGCTCAGGCACGATGCGGGAAACAACGCCTTTGTTACCGTGGCGTCCCGCCATTTTATCACCGACTTGCAGCTTACGCTTAGAAGCGATGTAGACTTTAACTTGTCGGATAATGCCTGGATCGAGCTCGACGTCTCCCTTGCGGGTGAATTCGACATCGGTCTTATGCTGCGTCTGCAATGTTTCCATCGCAACGTTGTATTCGCGCATCAGCCCTTTGAGAGCTTCGAACATCTCATTGTCGCTCATAATGAGATCTTCTGCTTTTTCGTTCTCAAGGGTCTCGAGCATTTCTTGATTGATCGTCTCGCCTTCTTTGATGATGATGTCGCCGCTCTTGCGATGCAAGATCGATCCGGGAGCAGGCTCGCCCATCATCAACGCACCAATCTTCTCGTGGAACTCGATCATGAGCTCCGCTTCTTTAGCTTTGAAGTCTTGGTGGATGTCTTTAATGCGCGAAGCTTCTTCGACAAGCTCATCGTCCGTTTTGGAAAGGCGGTCGCGTCGTGAAAAGACTTTGACGTCCATGACGACACCTTCCGTACCTGGAGGCACAGTCAATGATGCATCTTTGACGTCAGCGGCCTTCTCGCCAAAAATTGCGCGGAGGAGCCGTTCTTCCGGAGCTAGTTCCGTTTCTGATTTCGGAGTGATCTTACCGACGAGGATATCACCGGGCTTTACTTCTGCGCCGATGCGGATAATCCCATCTTCGCCTAAGTTGGCAAGGGCCTCTTCGGAGACGTTTGGAATATCGCGGGTGATCTCTTCTTTTCCAAGCTTTGTGTCCCGAGCAGTCAGTTCGAACTCTTCCAAGTAGATCGACGTATAATAGTCGTCCTTTAAGAGCTTTTCAGAAATGATGATCGCGTCTTCGTAGTTGTATCCGCACCATGGCATGAACGCCGCTAAGACGTTTTTACCCAGGGCTACTTCCCCTTTGTCGGTTGCCGGACCGTCTGCGATCACATCCCCTGCTTTAACCTTGTCGCCTACGTTGCAAAGCGGCGTCTGGTTAATGCAGCTTCCTGCGTTAGAACGCATGAACTTCTTGAGATAATAGGTCTTTTTGTTCAGCGGGTTGTCCTTAGGCGCGACAACGATCTTAAACCCATCGACATACTCGATCACGCCGTCTTCTTCAGTCACAACGACAGCGCCGGAGTCTCTAGCTGCGCGCAGCTCGAGCCCTGTTCCGACGATCGGAGCTTCCGTTTTCAACAGAGGCACGCCTTGGCGTTGCATGTTAGAGCCCATGAGCGCACGGTTAGCATCGTCGTGCTCGAGGAACGGGATCAACCCGGTTACAATCGAGACGAGCTGCTTGGAGGAGACGTCCATGTGGGTGATCTTGTCGGTCTCGATCTTCATCGACTCGCCGCGTTCCCTTGCCCAAACGAGGGGCTCGGTGAACATATTCAGATCATCGAGGACAGCGGAAGCCTGAGCAATCACGCAGTTCTCTTCCTGGTCGGCAGTCATGTATTCGATCTCTTCAGTGACAATCCCATCGCGAACGATCCGATAAGGCGTCTCGATGAAACCGAACTCGTTGATCTTCGCAAATGCAGACAAGGAAGTGATCAGACCGATGTTTGGTCCTTCAGGCGTTTCAATTGGGCAGATCCTTCCGTAGTGGCTAGGATGGACGTCGCGCACCTCAAAGCCTGCGCGTTCACGGTTTAGACCGCCAGGCCCAAGAGATGAAAGACGGCGTTTATGCGTCAGTTCGGCTACAGGGTTAGTCTGGTCCATGAATTGGGAGAGCTGGGACCTTCCAAAGAAGTCCTTGAGCACGCCCGCCAATCCTTTAGCGGAAACAATCTTACCAGGAGTCAGCGTATCGGATGTGAAATCAAACAGGTTCATCCTTTCTTTGATGATCTTCTCCATACGAGCCAGGCCGATGCGGCACTGGTTTTGGATCAATTCACCGACAGAACGGACGCGGCGGTTGCCGAGGTGGTCGATATCGTCGACGTTGACTTCCTCATCCCCTTTCTTCAGGCGGATCAGGTACTTGATAGCGCCGATGACGTCTTCTTTGCGCAATGTCACCATTGCCAACTCTTCATCGGACGTGTCAAGGCCTAGCTTGCGATTGAGCTTATAGCGTCCAACGCGGCCTAAATTGTAGCGTTTCGGATCGAAGAAAAGGCGCATGATAGCAGAACGCGCGTTCGACAAGGTCGCAGGCTCGCCCGGACGGATCTTCCGATAAAAGTCTTTCAACGCAGACTCATAAGAGTCGTTGGGGTCCTTAGCAAGCATTTTGATGATCGGGCTAGTCTCGTCAGCGTCTTCCGCTACGCGGACCACTGCGATGCCGGCATCGAGCATCCGCTTGAGCATGGCTGTCGTCAGTTTTTCCGACGCCTTGCCAAAAATGACTCCGCTTTCTTCATCGACGACGTCTTCAGCTAAGATCTTACCGACGAGCTTTGGGAAATCCTTGTCCGACTTGATCTTCACTTTGATCGTGCTGAAAAACTCTTCAATGATATCGGAATCGGTTGAATAGCCGAGTGTGCGGATGAAAGAAGTGGCTAAAATCTTGCGGCGTCGTTTTTTTCGATCAATGTAGATGTAGATCAGATCGTTTGTGTCAAATGCTCCTTCGAGCCAGCTTCCGCGATAAGGAATGATGCGGAAGGAATAGATAATGGACCCTTTAATGTGGCGCTCATGTTCAAAAGCAATACCGGGAGAACGATGGAGCTGGGATACGATGACCCGTTCGGCGCCATTGATGATAAATGTCCCTTTCTCCGTCATAACAGGAATGGTCCCCATATAGACCTCTTCCTCTTTAATGCCCGTTTCATCAGTCAAACGAAACTTTACTTTCAAAGTGACATTAAAGGTAATTCCTCGGCGGATACACTCTTCAGGGGTGTATTTTGGTACGCCTAAACTATATGCGAGATACTCAAGGATAGTCTTCTCATCATAGGATTTAATCGGAAATATTTCAGTAAAGACCTCTTGCAACCCAATATTTTCCCGCTCATGGGGCATCTTGTCGGCTTGAAGAAATTGATTGTATGACTTGATTTGGATTTCAATGAGGTTGGGCAGATCGATAATTTCTTCTCTACCACGAAAACTCACCCGTTGAGGCGGCCTTTTTAGCATTGAAACAGCTCCTACACTTAAATCTTAATAAAAAAATAATTTGCAAAATCAAAGAGCAGAAGTCATTATTTCATGACTTCTGCTCAGTCGATAGTCGGTTTTCTAATCTCTTAGAGACCTTTCAGAGTTGCTTTACCACCAGCAGCAGTGATTTTCTTAGCAATCTCTTCCGCTTCAGCCTTAGGCGCAGTTTCTTTCAAAACTTTAGGAGCGCCATCGACCATTTCTTTTGCTTCTTTGAGACCTAGTCCTGTGATTTCACGCACGACTTTGATGACTCCAATTTTCTTGTCATCTGGGCTTGATTCGAGCGTTACTTTAAACTCAGTGGATTCAGCGGCTGGAGCTGCTGCTGCTGCTGGAGCTGCCATCATCATCGGTGCTGCTGCTGCTGCTTTTACGCCCCATTTTTCTTCGAGAGCTGATTTGAGTTTGGACATATCGAGAACGCTTAATTTGCTGAGTTCTTCGACTAATTGATCAATATTTTGGGTAGCCACGGTTAAACCTCTTTTCTTATCTTGTTAAAAATTTATTCGTTACTTTGCTGGCATTTATTGTCGATGCAATAAATGACACTAGTCATTAAAGCTTCAAAAACGGCCAATGTCTGTGATAGCGGAGCTTCAAGTGTGCCGAGAAGCTGTGCACGCATTTCATCTTTACTTGGCAGTTTAGATATTAGTTCTACATCTTGCGCAGAGCAGATTGCACCTTCAAACCGTCCACAAAGGACCTTTAAAACATCTTCATTCTCAGAGGAGAACTGATAGATAATCTTAGTTGTCTGAACCGGATCCTGATCCGCAAAAAAGACGGCGATATGTCCTTCTAAAAGCTCCTTGTCGAGAGTTACTCCCGCGACTTGGGCTGCTTTGATGAGGATACGCTTGCGAACCACCTCTAGAGATCCGCCGATCTTTGCAAGATTAGAGCGAAAACCTGCAGCAGCATTGGGCTCAAGCTTCTTGTAGGAAGCAAACACCAGGGCTTTTGCATTGACGATTTTATCTTGGATTTCATCCAATAGGAATTGTTTTTCAGGTCTCATCGTTATTCTTTCGCCCCATGAATTTCAGTGATCGAATATAGGTCGATCTTCAAGCCCGGGCCCATTGTCGAAGAGAGAGCCATAGACTTAAGATATTGCCCTTTAGCAGTAGATGGCTTTGAGCGATTTACTGCGGAGAGCAAGGCGATGATATTTTCAACCAACTTTTCCTTATTGAAAGAAATCTTACCAACAAGAGTATTGATTACTCCATGTTTGTCCGATTTAAACTCGATTTTTCCCGCTTTGACTTCAGCTACAGCCTTTGCAACGTCGTTCGTTACAGTGCCGCCTTTTGGAGTAGGCATTAAGCCGCGAGGGCCCAATACTTTACCCAATTTACCGACATCGCGCATCATATCCGGAGTTGCGATGACTGCAGTAAAATCGGTCCAACCGTTCTTTATTTTTTCAAAATATTCTTCATTCCCAGCGTAATCAGCACCCGCTTCCAAGGCTTCTTTAACTTTGTCGCCTTTTGCGAAAACTAGGATAGTACTGCGTTTACCTGTACCATTCGGTAGGGATACAGTTCCACGTACTTGCTGATCAGACTTTTGGGCATCGACGCCTGTTTTAAGCGACAGTTCCACTGATTGGTCAAATTTGACCGGTGGACATTTCTGTAAAATTTCGATAGCTTGATCCAACGTATAGACTTTCATTCTATCGATGGACTTATCTATCTCCCGAAACCTTTTGCTACGATGCATTCTGATTTCCTTTAAATAACAACATCAAATTTGCTGAGCTACTTACTCAACAATGTCAACACCCATAGAGCGGGCAGTACCCATGACAAGCCGCATAGCAGCTTCGTCGGACTCCGCACGCATATCTTGGCGTTTATTATTGGCAATTTTCATGACTTGTTGCTTAGTCAATTTGCCAACTTTATCACGGTTAGGCACTTTTGAACCTGACTCGATCCCCACTTCTTTTAAGATCATGCGGGAAACAGGAGGTTGTTTAGTGATAAACGTAAAACTTTTATCTTGATAAACAGTGATTTCGACTGGAAGGATATCGCCTGCTTTATCTTGTGTCTTTGCATTAAATTCCTTGCAGAAACCCATAATGTTGATACCAGCGCCGCCGAGAGCAGGACCGATAGGAGGTGCAGGGTTCGCTTTGCCTGCTGGGATCTGCAATTTGATGATTTTTACTACTTTTTTTGCCATGGGCTTTTCCGTTTATGTTATCTGGTTCAAACCAGGAATGTTATTTAGGTGACTTCCGACTCGCTCGGTGCCTGTTCAACTTGCCAAAACTCGAGGTCGTCAACGCGCGTTTCTCGACCGAAAATGGAAACCAGGACGCTCAAGCGGCCTTTCTCATGAAAGACTTCGCTGACAGTTCCAATAAAGTTAACGAACACGCCATCGGTGATCTTGACCTTGTCTCCAATCGTAATGTTGTGCTTCTGAACGACACCTTTTTTCTTCTCTTCGAGGTCTTTCAAAATATTGTCCACTTCAGACTGCATAAGAGCTTGCGGCTTCTCTCCGCCCAAGAACCCTAGGACGCCGTTTGTGTTCCTAACGTACATCCAAGCATCATCGGTGAGCTGCATCCTAACAAGGATATAACCAGGCCATAGCTTCTTTTCGCTGACCTTTTGCTGACCTTTCTTGACTTCCGCCACGTTTTCAGTAGGCACGAGCACTTCATGAACTAAATCGCTCATCCCGCTCGACTCGCGATTTTCTTCTAGCGTTTTCTTAACTTTTTTTTCTTGACCGGATTGAACCTGGACAACGTACCATTTGTGCATGATGACCTAAATTTTTTAGCCAAAGATAAAATGAACGACTAGCGTTACTAAATCTAAACACCCTTTGATAACCAGATCCACGAAGTAAATCCCCATTCCGAGAAAAAATGTTGTCCCCACGACCATTTTAGTGGAGAATTTCAACTCATCCTGCGTAGTCCAGCTAACCTTCTTGAGCTCTTCTTTCAAATCCTGAATAAACGTAAATGCGCGCTTCTTTTTGGGTGCCGCGTGAGCATTGACTTCAGCATTTGTTCGATTGTGGTTTATTCGAGCATCCATAGCGCACATAGGATTGTCACAACTTCATTTGATATGTTATTTATAATCGAGTGCGGAGGGATTCGAACCCCCGACCGGCGACTTTGGAGATCGCTGCTCTACCAGCTGAGCTACACACCCCTGCATGAGGCGGAATAGTCTACTTTCATAGAGCTAACCGCCTCGCCTAAACAGCCTATGTTACTGGATGATCTTTGTGATCGTACCAGCACCGATAGTTCTTCCGCCTTCACGGATAGCAAATCTCATTCCTTCTTCCATCGCGATCGGATTGAGAAGTTCAGCAGTGAGCTCTACGTTGTCGCCAGGCATAACCATCTCTGTTCCTTCAGGAAGAGTTACTGTTCCAGTAACGTCTGTCGTACGGAAGTAGAACTGTGGACGGTATCCGCTAAAGAACGGCTTATGGCGTCCGCCTTCTTCCTTCGTCAGAACGTAAATGGTCCCTTTGAACTTAGTGTGAGGAGTGCAAGTACCAGGAGCAGCGAGAACCATCCCACGCTCGATATCATTTTTCTCAACACCGCGCAGGAGGATACCGACGTTCTCACCCGCTTGAGCTTCATCCAACACTTTGTTGAACATTTCGAGGCCGGTTGCAACGGTTTCGCGTGTTGGACGGATACCAACGAGTTGAAGCTTATCGTTCGTACGAACAATACCGCGTTCAACACGGCCAGTAGCTACTGTACCGCGTCCGGAAATGGAGAACACGTCCTCGATTGGCATCAAGAATGGTTTTTCAGTTTCACGCTTAGGTGTTGGGATCTTTTCGTCGACGGTTGCCATCAGCTTTCTGATGCTTTCAACATATGCAGGATCGTTTTCAAGAGCTTTTAAAGCTGAACCGCGGATGATCGGAACATCTTTATAGCCTTTTGCTTCAAGAAGTTCTGTCAATTCCATTTCAACGAGCTCAACGAGTTCTTCGTCGCCCTGACCGATCATGTCCATCTTGTTTAAGAAGACAACGATCGCAGGCACCCCTACTTGGCGAGCAAGCAGGATGTGCTCTTTTGTTTGCGGCATCGCTCCGTCTGTTGCGGCGACGACGAGGATCGCTCCGTCCATCTGAGCAGCACCGGTGATCATGTTTTTGACATAGTCAGCGTGGCCTGGGCAGTCTACGTGAGCATAGTGGCGGTTCTCAGTCTCATACTCAACGTGAGTAGAGTTGATCGTAATACCACGCGCTTTTTCTTCCGGCGTGTTGTCGATCGACGCATAGTCACGGAACTTAGCTTTGCCAGACTCAGCCAAAACCTTCGTGATTGCAGCAGTTAATGATGTTTTACCGTGGTCAACGTGGCCGATTGTGCCGATATTGACGTGTGGTTTTGTTCTTTGAAATTGTTCTTTTGCCATTACTATCCTCCGTTTGGCCTCCGTTAGGCTCCAGTATAGTTATCAGTTTTGATTTTCAATTGATTTCGATTTTTGCCCAGAATAGGAATTGAACCTACGACCTTTTGCTTACCATGCAAGTGCTCTACCACTGAGCTATCTGGGCATTCCACTAAAAGTAAAACACCTACTTGAAGTCGAAAGCTACAAAGCTTAGTCTCTAAGGCAAATAAATTCAACACCTAATTGTAAATTCTCTCTCAACTCGTGAGGTGCTTGCATCCGTCTTTCTCAGGAGAATCCCCCTTAAAAACGAATGAAAATTATCTTTGACGGTAAATAATGCGGGCTTTGGTCAGGTCGTAGGGCGACATCTCTACAGTGACAATATCTCCGACCAGGACCCGGATATTCCTCATCCGCATTTTTCCACAGAGGTGGGCCAAAACATGCATCCCGTTTTCGAGGACTACTCGAAATGTCATATTGGGAAGCAGTTCTTCCACAGTTCCATCAACTTTAATCGTGTCTTCTTTAGGCATAATCTTCGTTTTTTGAATTTTACGTAAGTTATCAAACTCTATTTCTCAGTAAATGTCAACAGCTTAGCCTCAGAATATATACACCAGCAACCTCAAGAATCGGGAATATATCAATGAAGCGCCCTGAATTCGATCCAGGCAGGTACAGCTCCAAAGCAGCTCAACTTAAATAAGTTGGGCGATTGGGCCGGGCTTAAATCAAGCTGCTGGCAATACCGGCAGAAACCGATCCATGGGATTGTTTGCGCGTTCCCGTGAATTCAAATGTTGGGAGTTCCGGCCCATCTGAAAGGAGCTGTTGACGCCAGGTGGCGAAGAAAGCTATGATAGTCTCTTCAATTAAAGGACCGAACGATGACGAACAAATCTTCCTTTGAATCATGCCTGGCAAAGCAAAAGCAGCTCAAACAGCTTTTTGCGCCCCTTTCGACATCGGAACAAAAGTATCAAAAGATCATCGAACTCGGACAATCCTTACCTCCATATCCCGCTGAATATAAGCTCTCTGAGAATCTCGTTAAGGGATGCCAAAGCCTGATGCACTTGCATGCGCGCCTATCTCCCGAAGGCAAAGTCATTTTTGCAGCCGATTCGGAGGCATTGATCTCGCGCGGACTTGCCGCTTTGCTGATTGCTATCTATAGCGATGAAAGCCCTGAAGTGGTCCTCACCTGTCCCCCTTCATGTCTCGAGGCGATCGGTATTCAGGCAAGCCTCTCCCCAAGCAGATCTAACGGACTTGCAAGCCTCTATCTCAGGATGAAGCAAGAAGCTTTAAAGCTCTTTAGACAAGAGTAATCTCTCTGTAATTATATATACTATGATCTTCCGATTCCTAGAAATTGAATGGTAAGGATAGTCAAAAGCGCCCATCCGGTTGGATCAGCACTACTGTCAATTCAAAATTCCATATGCAAAAGAACTTTCAAAATTTGCTTAAGGAGCTAGCCCAAATTTTAGCAACTAAATCACACTTATTAAATTAATGATTAATGGAATTTTAGATATGATTTTTTATTTTAATGACGGACTTTTAGTAGAGGATATGGCATAATGCTGGGCAAAAACATGTCCAAGAGGTTTTTATGGCAACAGCTGCTTCAACAATTCAAGGAACTCCGCAAATAGCTACAAATATTCAGCCGACTGCACAGCAGACCGAAACCAATAATTATCTACAACGCTGCGTCCAGGACCTCAATCCTGAAGTCGCCGCCATGCATGAATCAAATGCCTTCCTTTGGGACATAGCCTCCAAAGCCACTTTGGTCGTATTTACCGTCATAGCTGTAGGAACATTTGCCGCCGTAGGCTTCTTAGCCCCTGTATATATGCCGGTAGTCGGCATCGGCTCGATCTTATTGATGAACCCAGCCTTCCAAGTCCATAAACAACTATCGCTCTACTCCGTTCAAACTCAAAGGCGCGCCGACCAATTAAAAGATATCGCTCAAGAGTTCAACTCCCTTCCGAACGACGCCCGCATGACCGGAATGAAACTGGCCATGATGCGCATTCAGTGGAACAGAATTCCCGGCGTGCAGCAAGTGGACGACTTGAACCAGTTCCGGCCCTTGGTCGCCCGCTACGAATATTGGAGAAAACAGCAAGAGAACTTCGAACGTGAAATGAACACCCACACACAAGAAGCTTCCCAGCTTCTGAACCCGAGCGGAGCCCAACCTACGACGACGGAAGATGGCCCCTCCTTGCAAGAGAGGGTAACAGTCCTCCGCATGGAAGCTCTCCAGGCCCAAGAAAATGCCCTTATCTGCAAGGCCAATGCCGCTTTTGTCCATGCCGTGATCCAACGCCCTGAGTTTGCAGGCAACTTTGGAGACCTCGCCGAGTTTAACGAAAACACCTTTGAAGAGCGCGCTTTGGCCCATCGGTTCAACGACCCTGCGGCCGATCATTTCATCGTCTTCAGGGACCGCGCTGTCCAGCCTATCACCCTCACTGAGATCAGAGACACTGCAGCTATGCCGACGCACATATTAGCTCAGCGGTTTGTCCAGGCGATCGCTGCGGCTGCGGCTTAAAGAACCGAAAAGTCGACGATTTTTTTTAGGAGCAAGTTCAAGCACCTGAGGCTTATAAAATTGGCCTCCGCCAAATTTTGATTTACATTTTTAAAAAGGGGATTTCCATGGCAACAGCAGTAATGCAACCTTCAACGGTTCAAGCAAGACTAGTTTCAGCAGACGATTCTAACGCACTCTCCTCTTCACAGGCCCAACCCCGCAATTTCCTGCACAGGTGCGTCCAGGAACTCGATCCCGAGGTTGCCGCAAACCATGAATCGGACGCTTACTGGTCAGATCTGGCTGCAAAAGCCGCTTTGGTTGCAATTGGCATTTTTGGTGTGGCTACTATAGTAGGGATAGGCTTGGTTTCCACCGTTAATCTACCGATTGCCCTATTCGCTCTTCCATTCGTCTTTCCAGCTACTCTATTCGTGGGTAATACTGCAGCCGACTACTATTGGAAGTATTCCGAAGATTCAGCTAAGAGCCAACAAAAAGCAGACAAGTTAAGAGGTATTGCGCAAGAATATCATAGTCTTCCAGAGAATGCTGCGTTGACCGGAATAAAGCTTGCAACAATGCATATCCAGTGGAACAGAATTCCTGGCGTGCAGCAACCTGAAGACTTGAACCGGCTCAGACCTCTTATCGCCCGTTATGAATACTGGAGAAAGCAGCAGGAAGGCTTTGAAAGTAATGTGAACACCTTAACGGCTGAAGCATCCCGTATTGCGAATCCGACTGGAGATGCAACGCCTGAAATAGAAATTGATCCAGAGACACAATTAAATTTAGCTGCAACAGCTCGCTTACGAGCTCTTAAAGCCCAAGAAAATGCCCTTGCATCAAAAGCCTACGCCGCCTTTATGCATGCCGTCATCCTACGTCCTGAATATGCTGGAAGCGGCTTTAACGATGTCGCAAAAGTAAAATTTAATCTATCTGCATCAGCCCTCATTGAGAACAATTTAGCCAGGCAGTTCAATGAACCAGGCGCCGATCACTTCATTGTATTCCAAGACAGGAACATACAACCGATCACAATTGCGGAAATACGAGATAATCCTATTCACGTCGTTGCTCAGCGCTTTGTCCAGTCAATTGCGGCAGCTTAAAGAAAACACGTAATGGCGTCTTGAGAGCCCCCGGTCACCCGAATGGTGCCGTCCGGGCTCAAATAGACGTCATATTCGCATCGCACCCCAAATTCTCCCGGCAGATAGATCCCCGGCTCGATGGAAAAGCAGGTCCTCGGAATTAAAGGTCTGAGGTCATTGGTCTCTAAGCTGTCGATATGGGCGCCTGGGCCATGATCCTTCGTGTAGATATTATGGCCAGTGCGGTGGGTAAAAAACTTCCCGTAGCCGGCCTTTTCAATCACGCTGCGGCATACCTGGTCGACTTCGAACCCTCGGACCATCTCCTTGTTCTTCCACCGTTTTTCCACAAACTCGGTCGCTTGCCGCTGTGCATTGCGGACGATCGAAAAGATCTCTTTGTGGCGGGGCGATGGTTCGGAGCCTGCAAAGCCGACGCGGGTGATATCCCCATAGACCGAGCCGGGAGCCTTCTTTTTGCACCACAGGTCGATGAGGACAAAGTCACCCTTTTTAATTTCGGAGGATCCTGTCTTAAGAGGCTCGAAATGGGGATCGGCGCTATGGGCGTTGACGGCGCAGATCGGAAGGCCTTCCGTGACGTAGCCGTTCTTTTCAAATTCTGAGGCGATGAACGAGCGGACAGAATACTCATCGATCTGTTTCGATCCTTTTAAGTGGGCTGCGATCATCTCCCAGGCTTTTGCAACCGTGCTGTCGAGAAAGTCCGCTGCTTCTAAATGAGACTTGAGCTGCTCTTCGCTGAGCACGCAAGTGTAATACTGTAAAAAGCCTCCGGACGAGACCACATCGGCCCCGCAGCTTCTGACAAGATCGACCATCCCACCATCAACTTTGGAAAGGTAAGGGATCGCATTATTGGGCGAATATTCCATCGCAACCGTTTTAGAACCTTTGAGGATCTCTTTAAGAGACGATTGCAATTCCTGCCACTTCAGATAATTGAGCTTACTTCCGGGAAGGTGGTCAAGCACATGAGGCTCGATCACATGCAGAAGCTTGACCGGCTCCCCTTTTATCGGAATCCAATAAAAAAAACGGCGCGTGATCAAATGATGGGGATCGATCTGCAAAAAATCGCGGGCAAGCGAGTTTTGCCCAAGAAAATCAAAGAGCAGCCAGCCATCGATTTTTTCATTCGCTAAATGTTTCTGAACATCCGCGATTCTTTGCTCCCATTGCATAAAGCACCTCTCAGTTCGACTTTGCACCTTTTTTGGCCCGCCTGCTTCGTCTATTTGCTCTCGAGGCCTTTGAACCCAAAATGGTACAAAGTCGAGCTTAGTGATATAAACACTGGATTAAAGCAGAAGCTGCAACGACACGCAAGATCTGAAAAGGTTCTTTGAGAATTTCCATTAAAAATGGGATCGATTGGGCATCGCCGACATGCGCGAGGGCTTCGAGGATATGGACCTTCATGTCCCGGTCAACATGGGGATATGCTTCTTGAAGCACTTTAACGGCTGCAGGATCGCCTCCCACCATCGCCAAGATAAGGGCTGCTTGAACGCGGATCTTTTCATCAGAATCGTTAAGCAGGCCGCGAACTGCTGTGAGATCATCGTCATCCCCTTCCTGCAGCAATGTTGCGGCTGCAGCGCCTGTCACGCCCCACGTCTGTTTCTTCAAGAACCCTTTCACAGCATCCTGGGCTTTAGGATATCGGACGATGCTGAGCACCGATAAAATTTCCAGGCGAGTCATCTGGTCGACGACCATCGGATAATGGGGAATCTGCTCGATATGGGAAACTCTGCTTGGGGCCAACGAGCGGAACAGAGGATTGAACGAGGAGTCCCACATCCATAAGACCTGGTCTTCGGCAAAAAACGTGTCGTACAGGATCTGGCAGCACTGTTTGACCTGGGACCGCTGGCCGATAAGCCCTAACGCGAGATTGACGCGCGCATAAGGGTCTTTAAGACTTTTGATCTTCTTCGAGGCAAGTTTTTGTCCGTATTTGCCGCTGACGGAAAGAGCTGCAGCCGCCTGCCTGACATAATCGACGTTCTCATGGTCGAGCCACTGCTCGATCTTCTTTTCGCCGATCTTCGGATCGGTAAGCAGGGCGCACCACGCCGCTGTGATCGCAACGGCAGGAGAAGAGTCGTCCAGATTGCCTGCGATCAGATCGATTGCCGGAACATTGCCAACTTGTTTGACCCGCATCAGCCCAAAGACATTGAGGGCAGAAAGGCGCACATCGGGAGACGCATCGCGCAAAAGAGGCGCGATAAGGTCCAAATGTTCTTGCTGATTGAGATGGCAGACCACCTCGCAGGCGAGTTGCCGCAAGCCGGCCCTATTGCTGCGGCTTAAGCGGACAAGCTCTTCCCGATCGATCGTATCATACATGCTGACCAAAGAAACAATAGCGGCAGCTTTCTCCTCCGCCAATGTTTTAGGGTTTCCGACGATCTCTTTAAGCTCGGGCCTTAACTCATCGATGCGCAGATGGCCGATCGCCTGGATCACATCGAGCCGGACATACCACACCTTTTCCTCTTTCAAAAGCCTGGAGATCTCATCTCTTAGAGGCGCATCTCCATATGAAGCTGATAGTTTGACCGCAATCGATCTGAGCATTGCATTGGAGCTGCGCAGCTGCGCAACAAGGAGGGGCACTGCTTTAGCGTCGTGGGTAAATGCCGCTCCTAATAAAGAGTTGAGACGGATCGATAATTGGCTGGAAGCGTCGCCTTTGTTCAGAACTCCCCATGCAAGGATCTCCAACAAGTGTCGGTCCGGCAGCGGATCTTGGAACAGCTTGGCGTTTTTCTCCCACTGCTGCCATGCCTCGATCTCATTTCCGTTTTCGCAAAGGGCGCGGATATAGGAAGTTTGAAGAGATTTTGATTCGGGAAATAACTCGAGGGCCTGCTTGGCCTCTAAGACAGCGGAAATTTTGTCCCGAATGAGAAGATGCCCATATACCCTTTTCACCGCTGCCTGCTCGGACACATCTCCTTCAGCTGCACATAACGATGCGGCGCCGAGTAAACAGAACAAGAATCTCATGTTTATCCAAGGTGGGTTAGCTGACGGCCGCCGATCAGATGGAAATGCAAATGAAAGATCGTCTGCCCCGCGTCCGGGCCATTATTGGTCAGCAAACGGTACCCATCCTCAATATCGTAAGCGCTGGCAAGCTGCTGCGCTACAGTGACGCATTCAGCGACAAGCGGAAGGTCTTCCGCTTGGACCGATTGCAAATTGGGGATCTCTTTTTTCGGAACGATCAAAATGTGGACAGGCGCTACAGGAGCGATATCTTTAAATGCGATGATCCGATCGTTTTCAAAGACCTTCTCGCAAGGCAATGTCCCCTGGATAATTTTACCGAATACTGTTGTCATGAGCTTTCCTATTTAGTACGTAGTCGAGGGCTTTATAGACGTCCTCTTTTGTTTCCCATACCGAGATAAACCTTCCCTTATGGCAGAAAATCGCTCCCGGGATTCCGGAAACATTCTTCAAATCAACATCGAGCAGCCCTGCCCATTCTTGGGGCAAAGGGACCCGCACCTTCATCCGTTCGTCTAAGGAAGGTGGAATTCCCCTCAGCTTCCAATGTCCGCCCGAGGGCATGATCACAAACAAGGCGGGATGCTTCTCTCCGCCCATTTCAAAAAAGGACTCCATCCACGGCATCGCCTCATCAAAGTAGAGGACCTTTTCATTGCGCTGCATGCTCGCCGCCACTTTTTCTTTGCACGATTCAATGTAGCGGAACCGCTCGAGGAGCCTCGTCAAATGGCCCAAGGCAAACTCGAGCGCTTGTTGAAAGGCGGCGTTTTGGACCGATTCGGGAGCGTCGTACATCGGCGGAACGAAATTGGTGATCACTTGGGAAAAAGAGCATGAGCCCGCCTCCAAATGAAGCTTGCCATTGTCATGCGCGTCCACTCCCCAGATCAGGGACTTGTTAAAAAAGTCATACGTGTGCGCGTCGACAATATGCGTGTCTTTGAGGTACTGCCAGACCATCCCTGCGCTGCTCAACTCCCCCACATACTCCGATTGATGGTGGTCGAAACGGCGGTGCGCCGGGTCATAGATCCCTCCGACATCGCAGACGAAATCGCATTGGCCCAGCTTGGAATTATCGCGGGTTCGGATGATCTTGTTCCGATCGATCTGATCGAAGAGCAGCAGAAGAGCGCATGCCGTGACTTCATCAGCATGGAAAGAACCATCATGTGTGCCGCAGCTACGTGGAATCATCGCAACTAACTGCCCCTCCCCTTGAAAGATCCCATTTTATTCCCCAAAAAAATATTGCTCAAGAACATACTGCGCGCTCCATCGGGACATGACTTGTCGACAGCCCTTTTCTCCTATGGAAAGCTCCCTCGCATGTTTTTGCCGCATAGAGGCCACTGTTTAGGAGAGTATTGGGAAAACATTTTATAATCAATCACTTACAAAATATTTTTTCTCATCGGGAAAATAAAAATGACTTTTTTTCGCCGATCGATTAAGTTTTGCCGCCCCAAGCCAAAAAAGGTTATGAACAAGTTTTCCACAATCGTTGAACACCCTTTAGAGAGAGTTGCAATACTCGCTTTAGAAACGCAGTAGCTTTTTTATTCTGGTTTTTGTTTAAACTCAGTTTTACTCTCCAATTACCCCGGAATGCACCGATTCATGGAAAGTTACCTTTATCCCGATCATTACGACCTAGTGACACCGGACGGGTCGATCACCTCGATCAAAAAAAACGATGAAACATCTGCCACGGCAGAGGTCTTCATCCGCAGGATCTCCCCTGCTTTCGTCGGATTTCATTTGAGCCACGAACATCTCTCATTTAACTTAAAGAGCACCCTCGCCCAACTTGGGCTTAACGGCATCGTCCAGGAATTGTCGCTAGATCCCAAAGAGCTGACCGCCCGTGCCAATGTGCACTTGTCCGCTTACGGAAAAGTCGCAAGGGCGCTGCTTTCCATCATCGAAGAAGGCGACTTTATCGGCAAATTATTTGCAGCCGATCCATCCCGGCGCGTGAGGAACCCCGATTATCTCCTCAGGATGTTCGGACGCGCCGACCGCTGGGGCCGTCCTCTTCTCTCCTTAGGAGGTCCTGAAGGACGCGATGAAATGCTATTGGAAAAAGTCGACGGAAGAACGGTGGCCTTCTTAAATTTGCAAGAGGGAACCCTAAACTATGACGAAGAGGCGATCATCGGACTTCTGCCCACGATCAGCAAAGCCCTTGGCAATCCCTCGTTTCGCCTCCGCACGCTGATCCAGCTCAACCAAACCTGGCTCCCTTTTGGCAAACGGACCGTCCGCGAGAATGAGATCCTCCTCGTGCGCACAGCGCCCCTCCATATCCGTACAGCATTCGGAAAAGTCGTCGACGAACTGCTCCCCAAAGGATATTTCCACACCACGGCCAACGTGCTCGAGCCTGATACAAAAGCTTCGGGCGACGTCTACGAGCTCTTCGGCACCTCGCGCGAAGAGATCACCAAAATGCCGATCGAGTTCTATACGCTGGAGCCCCATCGGGAACACGTCTTTTTCAGCGATCGGGACCAGCTGCAAACATGCCTCGAAGATCCGATCGCCCTGTTTCAGGCCTTTGAGACCGCTCCTGAACCACTATCCCATCGCGCTTCCGTATTTGTCGTTAAGGGAGAGCAGATGCTCAAACTGAAACCCGAAGATTGGATCTCGAGGGAAACGCACAAGTCAGAGTTCCCCGGTCTTTTCCATCCCACCCAGCAAGCCTCCCTCGTGCAGCGCTACATCGAGCAGCAACCGTGCTATCCCTTCCTGAAGAGCATCGAAGACGGCCTGATCACCAGCCAAGGGATCCTCCTCTGCCGCTACCTCCCCTCCCCTCTCATGAAAAAAATGATCTTGGGAGACCTTGTCCAGCGCAACCTCAAAGCGATCTATTTTCAATACCCGTCGCTCTCGTTCGGAAGCTTCTTTTCCCACGAAGACCGATCGATGCTGCTCGACTTGAGCAAGTTCGGCATCCCGATCTTCTGGGTCGACCTGACATCGAAAAAAGTGCTCCAGTACACGCCGAAGCCCAATAAAGACTCGGGGATGTTCGTCCCGCAAAACCTCGTCGAGGACTTCATTGATTCCACCGCATTTGGGATCTACGGCTCCAATCTCATGGAAGGAGACTTTGAACAGGAGCTCACCCTTCTTCTCGAAGGGATCGAAGACATGCGCAAGACGATGGACCACACCTTGCTAAACAAAAAGACACCTATCGCCCTCGTTACCGGCGGCGGCCCCGGCGTCATGGAACTTGGAAACCGGGTCGCAAAAAAACTCGGCATCCTCTCCTGCGCCAACATCGTCGATTTCCGCAATGCGCAAAACCTCAACCTGACCGAGCAGAAGCAAAATCCCTACATCGACGCAAAAATGACCTACCGGCTCGATCGTCTCGTCGAGAGGCAAGCGGAGTTCCACCTCGATTTCCCCATTATTCTAAAAGGCGGCATCGGAACGGACTTTGAATACTGCTTAGAAGAGGTGCGAAGAAAAGTCGGTTCTGTCAATCCGACGCCCGTCCTCCTCTTTGGAGAAGTCGACTATTGGCGCCAAAAAATCACCTCCCGCTTTTTGTGCAACCTGAAAGCCGGAACGATCAAACACTCAGAATGGGTCAGCAATTGCTTTTATTGCATCCAGACGGCCCGCCAAGGCCTTAAGGTCTATCGGGACTACTTCCTAGGCAAGCTGCCGATCGGCCTTAAACACCCTTCTGCAAAAGACGGCTTCATGATCGTCGAATAACCAGCGAATTTTGGGCACAAAAAAAAGAAGCCTCGCAATGAGGCTCCTTTTGTCGACAACCCTGATTTAACTCGGGGCTAGTCCATTTCTAAAGGGATCCTTAGGTCGTAGCAGCTGCTCTGACAAGGTGTCCATTCGGTGTAGCAGAGTTCAAATGCTGGAAGTGGACCATCAAGAACTTAATGCCTGCATCCGTCAGATGGTATGGCGCATCAGCATGATCGTAGTCATTCTGATACGGCATCGGCATGTTTGCTGTATCTGCAGCAGTCAATCGTCCACCATCTTCATGGTTTTGGATCTCTTGAGCGATAAATTGGCTGATGTCACGTGCAAAACCTGCATCAGAAGCAATCCTTCCATTGAGGAAGTTCTTCATATTGAACAGGATGTTTGCTGGCGTATAGATCCGTGCAAACACTTGGCGGAACTGCTCCGGCTGCGTATGAGGAGCATGGCGGTTCTCAGGAGAACGCGCATTGTTTCCACCCATGTCAATATAAGGGTCCTGAAGGTTGCTTGGGCTTGTGTCAAGACCAAACTCGTTACCTACAGCTCGACGGATGAAGTTCAGCGTATGTCCGCTCTGATTGGACAAGGAATAGTAGTTAATGAACAGGTCTTCCTTAGTCTCTTGGATATACTGCTTAACGATCTCGTCCAAAGTCTCCATCTGATTAGAAAGAACGCGATAGACTTTGAAAGCTTCAGTATGGCGTCGTGGAACGCAATGCTCGGAAGCGCTGCACAGGTTTTCAATTGCCGTTTTTTTCTTGGCGATGATGTCCGGAGTTTCCGGGCTTCCGTCTGCAGGAAGGCGCAGGCCGAAAATAATCCCTTTAAGGGCGATGTCGACATCAGCAGCGATATTGCGGTAGTAAGCCGTTCCACTGCTGATGTTATCGCGCACGAGACCTAAGTAGTTGTTCTCCAAAGAACGTCTTGCAGCTTCTCTTGTAATCTCCATCCCTTGGTCTTGATAAAGGACTTGGTCAGCAGCAACACCTACTAGATCGCAAATGCGATCGAACTGGGTAAGGAGCTCGCCGATCTGGATGCGTGGGGTAGCATTGTCTGCAATGTGCTGGATCACTGCAGGGTCGAGCCGTTGTGGAGCTTCAGCGATCTTAGCTGGGTTGACTGTCAAGCCCTGATAGACCTCAGCTGGAATATCTGTTGAGAAAACAATCGGCGCTCCGGCTCCGCTATGTTGGACTCCGGAACCAGTTCCTGTGCCTGTTCCAGTCTTACCGCTGAAAAAGTCAAAAATAGGCTTAAAGAAATCAGCGATCCCTTGGAAGATCGTTGAGAAGAAGTCGATGACAGGTTGAAAGAAACCGCAAGGGCAAGTATCAGCAGCAGCTGAAACAGTCTCGCGAACAGAACCCAACCCTTGAGGCGCTGGAGTTATTTGTGCAGAAGCGCTTGGCGCTTGAGCTTGAGAAGCCTGTGTTGCATGGCCTCTATCTAAAGGACTTAATGACATATTTTTCTCCCTTAATATTAAGGATTTTCAATGCGAAAACTCTAAAATTAATGGGAAGAATATGACTGAAAATCGACTTTACATCAACACAATTCCATTAAGAAATCGTAAAGATATTTTCAAAAAACCTATAACGATAATATTTAATTTGAAACCGCTATCTTTTTTTTTAAATTACCCTAGAATCCCCAAGAAAAGCCGACCTCTCCGTATTCGGTCCGCTTGTTGAAGAACTGCCCTTCATAGGAATATCCATGGTGATAATCGATATAGACGCGCATCTTACGCCCGATCCCTTGCATCTTGCTGATCTCATAACCTAATTTATAAGTTGTATCCAGGTTCCAGTGCCGCTGCTGCCAGTTCTCTAAATGGACAGCAAAAAACGGGGTTCCGTAAAGACGATGGTAATACAATTTTTTACCGAACAACCTCAGCTCCATCCCGTATTCGACATAAAGAGGCTTGATGCGAAATGTCTCATCGCTATGAAAGACCACCCCCGGCCCAAAATATCCCCTTAAGTGCTTGGAAAACTGGTAGGAGGAAAAGAAGTCGATCGCTTCCATGCTGGGGTTTTTACGCTTTTTGATGTACTTCGGGTGGTTCACCAAAAACTCATCCCCCAAATGGGAAGATTCATGATAGACCCTCAATCGGAACGACCAGCGGTCGACCGCATAAGTCAGCGGAATCCCGACATAATAGTCTGCATTGACCAGCTCGCACCACTCTCCGTCGTTCTTCTTAGGCACATGCCAATAGTTAAAGACGGCAAAGACGCCGGCATCGATCCCGATCTGCAAATCTCCATGCCAGCGGAACACATCGCGCCAGCGGAAGATCGGAAAGTCATCCCCTAAAGACACCGCGGCAACAACGTTGCCGATCACTTTATCGCCTATGCGCAGCGCGGCAGAATAGGTCGGCTGGCGAGGGTCTGCGACCAATGGGGCAAAAAGGACAGTCGCCTGAGGGAACCAAATTCCATTGACCCGAGGCTGCTCGACATACTTTTGCCGCGCCTGCAACTCCTCTTTCGACAGGTTCTCCCGCACCTCGACCGATTTGACTCCCGGAAGGTCTCTGACAAACTCGATAATACTCTGGGCGACCAGTTCGTTCTTCGGCAAATTGGCCAGAAGGACGTGGTGGTCTTTGACGATGACGACAACACGGTATTCATAATAGTGCATGTCGACAAGGGCCTGAATGTAGCCCTCGAGATAAGGATCTGTCGCATCTTCAAAATTTTCGACGGGAAGACTATCGGCGCGCGTCAGCACGACAGGCTCAATGAATGAGATCTGCTTCAGCTCTTTGGAAGAATCGGCAATGTAGGGATCGGCATCCTTGTCCAAGTTCCATACGCCCCTTTCATCCAATTCTGTTTCCCTGCTCAGGTCTAAAGAATCATCCGAATCATTTTCCGAAGGCAAATAGTGCAGCGCAGGAGCAGCTGCACAAAGAGAAACGCAGCACAGTGAAAAACCTAAAAGGGCCCACGCACTTCTAGAACGCTGTATCATTCCAAGCACCTCTTTCTAAGGAGTGAATTGCAAAACTCATTTGTCCCTTCAAATTGCCCTTTTGAGGCATTCGCGCCCAAAAATGTGCAAAGACGAGTTAAAGTGTTATGTATAATGCTACGCAGCGTTTATCCGCAAAAAAAAAATTTCTCTCCAATCTTCTTTTCAAATGTGTTACGATTTTTTTTATCTGTTTTTTGCAACAAGGTAAAAAACCATGGCTAAGACATTTTCTCTTTTCGGAAAAAAAAGCGCAGAGTCTCATGAAGCATCCCGCACGCTGCAAAACCGCGCCGTGCTCGGAGTGCTTCTCATGATCGGCGGACTTGCCCTCTATCCCCTTGCAGACGCGTTCATCAAGCACCTCATGGGGATCTACACCGTTCCTCAAGCGACATTCCTACGCGCCATCACTCGCTTGGTCCCCCTTCTCATCGCCACGTTCTTCCAAGGCGGGCTGATCAAAGTCCTTTCGACCAACCATCCCAAACGTCACCTGTTCCGCCTCGGCGTCAACCTCGTCTATACCTATTGCTTCATGTACGCCTTTTCCATGTGCTCGCTTACCAGCATTTACACCTTAAGCTACACATCGCCGTTCTTCATGATCATCTTAAGCGCCATCATGCTCAAAGAGTCTGTCGGCAAAGAGAGATGGGCGGCCGTCGCGATCGGAATGGTCGGCGTCGTCGTCGCCATGCGCCCCGGCTCAAGCGTGTTCGAGATCGCCTCCTTGATCGTTCTCTTGGGAACCTTTCTTGGCGCCCTGAACAAAATCCTCATGCGCCGCCTCGCCTCCACCGAACATAGCCTGGCAATCGCGATCTATCCCAACCTGATGATGATCATCTTCACGCTACCCGTCCTCTTTTCGACCTGGCAGCCGATGCCGTGGAGCCACTGGGGACTCTTCGCCATCGTCGGCGTGATCACGGCAGCAGGCCAATACTGCATCGCGCAAGCCCTCCGCTTTGCCCAAGGCTCGACGCTCGCTCCTATCGACTACTCTTCGTTCTTCTGGGTCGTCGCCCTCGACTTCTTCTGGTGGAACAAAACGGTCGAATGGTACACCATGCTCGGCGCTGCGATCATTGTCGGAAGCAACCTGTTCATCCTGTACTGCACCCGCCGCGAAGAAGCGAAAAAAGCCGCCCTTTCGGCAACCGCAAAGCCGTAAGAGAGCCACTGCTTAGTTTTTGATTGCTTTTCCCGACCTTTGCGCTTATCATTTTGCGTCTTGCGGGGCAATAGCTCAGTTGGTTAGAGCAGCGGACTCATAATCCGCTGGTCCCAGGTTCAAGTCCTGGTTGCCCCAGCTTTCTTTCTCAACGACTTATCCCTTCTTTTGCGCTGCCTTTCTCTCTTGATAAAAAGAAAGATCAACAATAGATATCAGATAACTATCGTCACCAACAAAAATGGTCGAAGCTTTTATCAAGCAGAGACTTTCGGTTCTAAGAAAGAAGCGAGGGCTTGTGAAGGCGCAACGCTCTGTGTAAGGGGCAGGTTACTTCATCGGTGATAAGCTATAGGAAGCTCTACGCAGTAAAGCTTTTAATACAGTTGCCCGATCTTGCGCTGAGGTAATAAAACCGTGCGTAGCATCTGTCTTTTCGCACGAAATCCATTTTTTCATTTCATTGACAGTGCGCGACGGGCACCACGTATCTTGGTCGCAGTATATCATATGCAGTTTCTTGCGCACCTGTTCTG